>JBMCXL010000401.1:0-3070 GCA_048621015.1 Phycisphaeraceae bacterium | reverse complement strand
CGACGACGGTGAAGTGGATTCCCTCCGCCAGCGCATCGTCGACGCGGTGGAGCTCTCCCTGCGTCTCGCCGACGGCCTCGTGCTCGTCAGCGCGCAGCAACCGAGCGAACGCGACACCTGGAACGACACGCTTTTCAGCGAAAAATACGCCTGCCCGCTCCACCCCGAGTGCTCGCTGGAGGACCTGGAGCCGCGGCTGTTCTCGTTCAACTCGCCCTACGGCGCCTGTCCCGAGTGTGGCGGCCTCGGCACGATCCTTGAGTTCGACGAAGACCTGATCGCGCCCGACCCCGACAAGACGCTGGCCGACGGCGCGATCGAAGCGTGGCGCAAGCACGGCCACCGGATGAACATCTACTACAGCCGACTGGTCAAGCGCTTCTGCCGTGACTTCGACGTCAAGCGCGACACGCCGTACCGCAAGCTCACGAAGTCGATCAAGCGCATCCTCATGCACGGCACCAACGCGCGCGACGAGGCGAAATACGACGCCTACTTCGAGGGTGTCATCCCCAACCTCCAGCGCCGCTGGGAGAACACCGACAGCGACTACGTCAAGGCGCGCCTGCACAACTACCTTTCCGAAGCGCCGTGCGAGACGTGCGAAGGCGCGCGCCTCAAGCCCGAGGCGCTGCACGTCTTTCTCGACGATCCGACGTCGCCGGGCAGCAGGGTCAACATCAACGACGTCACGTCGATGACCATCGAGCGCGCGATCCAGTTCTTCGACCGGATGGAGCTCAACCGCGAACACGAGCAGATCGCCGCGCCCATCCTCAAGGAAGTGCGCTCGCGCCTCGGCTTCATGATGAGCGTCGGCCTCGGCTATCTGTCGCTCAACCGCGCGACCTCCACGCTTTCCGGCGGCGAAGGCCAGCGCATCCGCCTCGCCACCCAGGTCGGCTCCGGGCTGGTCGGCTGCTGCTACGTGCTCGATGAACCGACCATCGGCCTGCACCAGCGCGACAACGACCGCCTGATCAAGACGCTCCGCCACCTGACCGACATCGGCAACACCGTCCTCGTCGTCGAGCACGACGAGGACACCATCCGCGCCGCCGACCACGTCATCGACATCGGCCCCGGCCCCGGCCGCCACGGCGGGCGCGTCATCGCCCAGGGCAAGCTCGAAACCATCTGCACCAACCGCCATTCCCTCACCGGCCAATACCTCGCGCGCGAAAAGGAAATCCCGCTGCCCGCCCAGCGCCGCGACGTCAGCGAAAAGCGCGCTCTCACCGTCCGCGGCGCGCGCGAGAACAACCTCAAGTCCGTCGACGTCGCCTTCCCCCTCGGCGGTCTCGTCGCCGTCACGGGCGTGTCCGGCTCCGGGAAATCCACGCTCGTCAACCAGATTCTCCTGCGCGCCGCCCGCCGCCAACTGCTCGGCTCGCGCGACAAGCCCGGCGCGCACGACGGCCTCGACGGCGTGGTGAAACATCTGGAGCGCGTCATCGAAGTGGATCAGTCGCCCATCGGCCGCACGCCGCGCTCCAACCCCGCGACCTACGTCGGCGTGTTCGACCTCATCCGCCAGCTCTACGCGCGCACGAAAGAGGCGAAAATCCGCGGCTACAAGCCCGGCCGCTTCTCCTTCAACGTCAAGGGCGGCCGGTGCGAGTCCTGCCAGGGCCAGGGCGTCAAGAAGATCGAGATGCACTTCCTGCCGGACGTCTACGTCGAGTGCGACATCTGCAAGGGCAAGCGCTACAACCGCGAAACGCTCGAAGTGCACTACCGCGGCAAGACCATCGCCGACGTCCTCGCCATGACCGTCGAGGAAGCGCTGGAGTTTTTCGACAACTTCGCCGACGTGAAGCGGTTGCTCACCGCGCTCAACGACGTCGGCCTCAGTTATGTGGAACTCGGCCAGGCTTCGACGACTCTCTCCGGCGGCGAGGCGCAGCGCGTCAAGCTCGCCACCGAACTCGGCAAGCGCTCCCACGGGCAGACGCTCTACGTCCTCGACGAGCCCACCACCGGCCTGCACTTCGCCGACGTCCAGAAACTGCTCAACGTCCTCGACCGCCTCGCCGATGCGGGCAACACCGTCGTCGTCATCGAGCACAACCTCGAAGTCATCAAGTGCGCCGACTGGATCATCGACCTCGGTCCCGAAGGCGGCGAGCACGGCGGCGAAGTCGTCGCCACCGGCCCCCCGGAAACGATCGCGGCCACGGACGGCTCCTACACCGGCGAGTTCCTCCAGCGCCACCTGCGCCAGCCCGTCGCCGCGGTGGGGTGAGGCGTCGTCGGTGATTCCCATCGTCCAGCTTCGCGCCGAGGCGGATTCGCCAGAGAGCAGATTCGCGCGGCGGCCGCCAAGAGCGCAGAGACCGCAGAGAATTAAAAGATTAATATTTAAGTTAAATACTAATTGTTTTCGTCATCTCCGCGCCCTCGGCGCTCTTGGCGGCCTCCGCGCGAACCCAGTGGCTTCATCCATCCCAACCCGCTACAATCCGCCTCTTCCAACCGCCCGCAAGGAGATTTGCCCCGTGGCTGAGAGCACGTTCCGCTGCACCGTCGTGACGCCTGAGCAGCAGTTGCTGGAGCAGGAGGTCCGGCACGTCTCCGTGCCCGCCTGGGACGGCAAGGTCGGCATCCTGCCGCACCGTGCCCCGCTGCTGGCCAAGCTCGGCTACGGCGAGTTGGAGCTGGATCTGTCCGGCGGCGAATCCGAGCGCTACTTCATCGGCGGCGGGTTCGTGCAGATGAAGGACGATCGGCTCACCGTGCTCACCGACGAGGCCACGCCCGCGGATCAGATCGACCGCAAGGAAGCGGAGGCGGCGCTGAAGGAAGCGCTCGCCCGCCGCGCCATCTCGCCCGACGAGGTCGCCCAGCGCGACCGCGACACCGCCCGCGCCCGCGGCATGCTCGCGGCGGTGAAGCAGTAACAACCGCTTCCACCTTTCCCCTGTTGTCTCTTTTTCATAAGCCGGTGCTGAGCGCAGCGAAGCTCCGGATCGCTTGCTCTGTGCGCTGCACATCAAGCCATCCGGACCTTCGCTCGCGGACTCGCTCAGGACCGGCTTATACGGGTTGCGATTATTTCGCAGGCGTGACC
>JBMCXL010000400.1:0-3076 GCA_048621015.1 Phycisphaeraceae bacterium | reverse complement strand
CTGCTTGACCAGGCGCACGATCGGGGCGCGCTCCGCCTCGCGCGCCATGGCCGCGTTGGGATCGTCGTCCTCGGCGTCGGCGTCGAGCGACACGCCGCGGTCGATCGTGCGGTCCAGCGAGGCGTCGATGGAACTGTCGACCGAGTGGTCCATCGACAGGTCGCGCGTGAGCTGGTCGATGCTCGCGCGCGTGGCGCTGAGCATGTTTTCGATGTAATCCTTGATGCGGCTGCGCGAGCCCAGCGCCAGCTCGATCTCCCCGCCCAGGCGGAAGCGCAAGTCGTCCACCAGCGCCAGGTCCATCGGGTCGTGCACGAGGACCTTGGTCCTGTTGCCTTCCTTGGACAGGGGCAGGACGTTGTATTTCTTGATCAGGTCGTGGGGGATGAGATCGAGGTTCTCGCGCGAGATGGCATCGGGCTGATCGAGATCGACGAACTCCATGTCGAACTGCGAGGCCAGCCCCTTGGCGACGTCGTTCTCGCTGGCGTATCCCAGGTCGACGAACACTTCGCCGAGGCGCTTGCGCGAGCCCTGGGCGATCTTGAGCGCTTCGTCGATCTGCTCGTCGTTGACCAGGCCCCACTCTTTGAGGATTTCGCCGAGTGTCCGTCGCTTATGGGCCATACAGGCACCTCGAAGCGGTTGCGTGAACCAATTGGCGCGATCTTCGGGCCGGGGCCGCGCCGGGGGGCGGGGTAACCGAACGTCGCGCGGCTCCGGCTCCCAATTATGGGTTAATCCGGCCGTTGAGGCAAACGTTGCGCGATCATCGGCCACTTCACCCCTCAACTTGCGTACACCCGCACCAGGCCCCGGCCCGGCATACGCTTCGCCCCGCGCCGGCACCGACTCTCCCACCATGGCACCGCTCACATCCGGCGGTTATCCTGCCTCGGAGGGCTCGTGTGGTTCGTCTGGCGGGGGAAGGACCATTCATGCGGACGCCGCGCGCATCCTGCCGGAACCATTGGCGCCGCCTTGCGCCGGTGTGCCTCGCGCTGTGGCTGGCTGGCGTCGCTTGCGCCGGCGCTGCCGAGCCCGACTCCCGCCACGCCGAGCGGAAACGCGAAATCTCCTCCCCCCCGGCGCTCACCGTCCGCCCCGACGACGACCGCCAACTGCGCGGCCGCCTGGTCGCTTTCAGCCCCGTCGGGTTCGACCTGACCGACGCCGACGGCCAGACCCACTTTGTCCGCTGGCCCCAACTTCCACCGCGCCGCGTCTTTCTCGTCCAGCGCCGACTGCTCGCCCGCGACGACGCCCGCGGCTGGCTCCAACTCGGCATCACGCTGCGCGCCATGGAGCACGACGAGGCTGAGCAGTGGTCCGACCGCGCGCTGGAGCGCGCCGAGCGCCTCGATGCCTCGCTTGCCGAACACGTCGAGCGCGTCCGCGCCGGCGAGCGCGTCACGCTGACGCCGGAAAGCGACCAGCGCCGCGAGCCGCGCCGCAACGACGAAGCGCAGGAGGCGCTCGATGTCGCCACCGCCGGCCCGCGCACCGTCGGCGAAGCGCAACAGCGCCACTGGGGCGCACTCGATCCCGAAACGCACCGCGAAGCAATCCGCCGGCTCGATGCGTTCGCGCGCGAGGGCGCGGCACGCATCGACGCCGACCTCCAACGCCACGAAACGCGCTTCTTCCTGCTCTACACCGACCTGACGCGCACCGAAACGCGGCGCTGGATCGATCTCATGGATCGGATGTACGTGCGCCTGGCCAACCTCTTCGGCGTGCCCGAGGGCGAGAACATCTGGCACGGCAAGTGCCTGGTCGTGATCTTCCGCCGTGCCGACGACTACCACGCCTTCGAACGCACCGTCCACGGCCACCCCGCGCCGGGCACCGCCGGCCGATGCTGGACCTTCGGCAACGGCGACGTGCACATCACCTTCTACCGCCAGTCCAATCCCTTCCGCTTCGCGCACGTGCTCGTGCACGAAGCAGTCCACGGGTTTCTGCATCGCTATCGCTCCCCCGCCCGCATCCCTTCCTGGCTCAACGAAGGACTCGCCGACACCATCGCGCGCGAGCTGGTGCCCGAGGACCGCACCGTCGATCACCGCCAGCGCCTCGCCGTCAACACCCTCCGCCGCCGCGCGCCGATCGGCGACTTTTTCGAGACGCCCCAGATCGAGCCGTGGCAGTACGGCCTCGCCTCCGACCTGACCGAGTTCATGCTGCGCCACGACAAGGCACGTTACGTCCAGCTCATCGACGGCATCAAGGCGGGCAAAACGTGGCGCGAGAGCCTGGCCGACAGCTTCGACGCCACCCCGCGGCAGCTCATCGCCACCTGGGCCGCGTCGCACGACCTCGACGACGTGCATTGGTGACCTGAAGCCGGACACCCGCGCGCCACGCCGGACCGAAGCGAGTCTGCGAGCGCAGGTCCGGATTCGCTACAATCCCCAGGCCGTGGCCAACCTCGACGACATTATGGAGCGCGCCAGCGAGGCGCTGGCGCGGATGGACTACCTCACTGCCGAGTCGCTTTGTCTGGAAGCGCTTCAGGCCGCGCGCGCCGCGCGCGAGTGGTCCTATTACGCGCGCATTCTCCTGCCGCTCCAGGAGGCGCGGCGCCAGCGGCGCATGATCGCCGCGGAAGGCGTGATCCGCCTGGGCACCGCGCGCCTCAGCCGACCGGCGGACGACTGGCTCGATTCGATCGACACCGGCTGCCTCGTCGTGACCCATCCGCACACCGCCGGCGATGCGCGCACCGTCGAACAGGCCGCGCGTCGTCAGCGCCGCTACATCGAGGTGCTCTTCGCCGACAACGCGCCGACCGCCGAGACGTGGACCATCCGCGCCCACGCCGGCCCGGACGTGCGCTGCGACGTGTCCGCGCCGCCGGCCACCTGGCAGGACACCTGGCTGCCGCTCGGCGAACAGCCCGAGGTGGAGCAGGAGCACGACTCGCCGCGCGAGGACGCGGTCGCCTTCACGCCCGCGGACTGGTTCATCGACGCGACCGAGGCGCTCGGCGACGCCGCGCTGGCGCAGGTCGCGGCCGAGCCGGGCGAGGTGGCGCGCATCGAGCAGCTTGAAGCGATGCTCCAGGTCGTCACCG
>JBMCXL010000399.1:0-3086 GCA_048621015.1 Phycisphaeraceae bacterium | reverse complement strand
GGCGCGTCGGGGCTGATCCTCACCAACATCATGTGCCGGGCGATGAACCGCTCGCTGGTGAACGTGCTGTTCGGCGGCGTCGGTGGCGTGACCAGCGGCGGCGGCAAGGGCGATGCCTCGCGCGTGCGCGAGTTCACGGCCGAGGACGTGGCGATGGTGCTGGAAGGGGCGCGCCAGGTCATGATCGTGCCGGGCTACGGCATGGCGGTGGCCCAGGCGCAGCACGCGGTGAAGGAGCTGGCCGACAAGCTGGAGGCGCAGGGCATCGCGGTGAAGTACGCGATCCACCCCGTCGCGGGGCGCATGCCGGGGCACATGAACGTGCTGCTGGCCGAGGCGGGCGTGGACTACGAACAGCTTCTGGACCTGGAAGAATCCAACAGCGAGTTCGAGGAGACGGACGTAGCGCTGATCCTCGGCGCCAACGACGTGACCAACCCCGCGGCGCGCACCGCGACAGACTCGCCGATCTACGGCATGCCGATCCTGGACGTGGACAAGGCGCAGCATGTGTTCGTCATCAAGCGTTCGCTGTCGCCCGGTTTCGCGGGGATCGACAACGAGCTGTGGTACGGCGAGAACTGCGGCATGGTCTTCGGCGACGGCAAGAAGGTCGTGACCGACCTGGTCGCGGAGATGGAAGAGCTCGCCGGGGTGTGAGGCGCGCTATACTTCGATCGTGAAGCTTTCCAACGACACAAGACACCGGGACACGCTGCGCGAGCGATGGGTGCAGCGGTTGCGGCGGGCGCATCGCTGGTTCGATCGACATCCGCTGCTGCGCCTGACGCGGAAGATCGTGGTGGGGACGCTGGGTGTGCTGCTGGTGATCGGGGGGATGGTGACCGGGCCGTTCCTGCCGGGGCCGCAGGTGCTGGTGGTGTTGCTGGGGTTGGCGCTGCTGGCGTCGGAGTTCGTGTGGGCGCGGCTGGCGATCCGCAAGGGGGAGGCGACGGCGCATCGCGCGTCGCGCCGGTTCAGCGGCCGGCGGCTGAAATGGTACTGGCGGTGGAAGAAGCGGCTGCGGCAACGGTGGCGCGGGCACGGTCTCACCGATCCGGGGGTGTGACGCGCCGATCTGATCCGAAGCTTCGCTTCGCTCAGCACCGGCTTATGTCAATTTTTGCCAGGCTGAAGGGGGCGCAGTGACAACGACCACTTCGTCTCGTTTTGCTGAAAGGATCGGCGTGATGGGGGAAGATAGAGCCTCGGAAATCGGCATCGCGATCGCGCGCTTCTTTTTTGGAGCCGTGCTGGGTGCGTTTCTTGTCCTTCTTGTGTGGATGATGGCGTGGTTCAGTCACGCGACGATCTTCCTCACGGTGATGGGTGTCGCCGCGCTCGTGTGCGGGCTGCTCGGCCTGTTCATCGGCGACTACTTCATCGACGGGTTCAGGAACATTGTGGGACAAGTCACCGACGGACTCGCCGGGTGGTGGTGGTGATGTGAATCGTGCGGTCGTGCCGCCGCAGCCGCGGCGATCGGGGGGTGTGAGCGCGAAGCGCCCACGGTCCGGAGACCGTGGGCTTTCGGGGGTCAGGAGCGTTCGAGGGAGCGCGTTTCGGCGATGGGTTGGATGACCTCGCGGCCGACGGAGTAGTAGGTGAAGCCGTGCTCACGGACGGTGTCGCAGCGGTAGAGGTTGCGGCCGTCGAAGATGACCGGGTCCTTCATGCGGCGGCGCATTTCTTCGAAGTCGGGGTGCTTGAACTCATCCCAGTCGGTACAGATCAGCAGTGCCTCGGCGTCGTCGAGGGCGGCCATGGGTTCGTCGATGTAGGTGACCGCGTCGCCGAGCGTGCGCCGGCAGGTTTCGTGTGCAACGGGGTCGTGGGCGACGACGGTGGCGCCGCGCTCGACCAGGTGCTGCATGAGCGTGATGGCGGGCGCTTCGCGGATGTCGTCGGTGCCGGGCTTGAAGGCGATGCCCCAGACGGCGACGCGTCGGCCGGCGAGCGAGCCGTCGGTTGCGGGGTCGAGACCGAAGTGCTTGTCGATCTTAGCGAGGAAGGCGCGGCGCTGCTGTTGGTTGACGGCGTGGACGGCGCTGAGCAGGGTCGTGGGCGTGCCGCTCTGATCACCCATGGAGACGCAGGCGAGCACGTCCTTGGGGAAGCACGAGCCGCCGTAGCCCAGGCCGGGGTAGAGGAACTGCTTGCCGATGCGCACGTCGGCGCACATGCCGCGGCGGACCTCGTCGACGTCGGCGTTGAACGCTTCGCAGAGGTTGGCGATCTCGTTGATGAAGCTGATCTTCGTGGCGAGCATGGCGTTGGCCGCGTACTTGACCATCTCGGCCGAGGGAATGTCCATGACGTAGATGGGGTTGCCCTGGCGCACGAACGGCTCGTAGAGGTCGCGCAACCGCTGGCCGGTCTGTTCGTCCTCCACGCCGATGACCACGCGGTCGGGGCGCTGGAAGTCGGCGATGGCGGCGCCCTCTTTCAGGAACTCGGGGTTGGAAGCCATGCGGAACGGCTTGCTGGTGCGCTCGGCGATGGCGGCCTTGACCTGTGCATTGGTGCCGACGGGGACGGTGGACTTGACGACGATGATTTTCGGGCGCGTCTTGTCGGGCTCGCTGCCGGTGGGGCCGTCGGCGGATTCGATGGCGTCGCCGATGTCGCGCGCGGCGGCGAGGACGAACTTGAGGTCGGCCCGGCCCTGGTCGTCGCTGGGTGTGCCGACGCAGATGAAGATGATCTCGGCGGACTGGTAAGCCCTCGCCTTGTCGGTGCTGAAGTGCAGGCGATGGGCGTGGGCGTTGCGCTCGATCAGCTCTTCGAGGCCGGGCTCGTAGATCGGCGACTCGCCGCGGTTGAGGCGGGCGATCTTGTCGGCGTCCACGTCGAGGCAGGTCACGTCGTTGCCCGTGTTGGCGAAGCAGGTGCCCGTGACCAGGCCCACGTAGCCGGTTCCAACCATCGTCAGGTGCATGATCTGGCGTCCTCCGCGGGTGATGCGCTCCAGCCGCCGACACCACAAGGATCGGTCAGCGGAGCCCTCCAGTGTAGCCGATTCTACGGCCAACCCGAACCACCCGGACCACCTCTGGTCGCTCCCCGTCCGCTTGTCAGCGTACCCC
>JBMCXL010000398.1:0-3087 GCA_048621015.1 Phycisphaeraceae bacterium | reverse complement strand
CTTCACGCGCATGCGCGGCATCATAGCGGGTTCAACTTCCCCCGTGCCGACGGTCGCAGTTGCACCGATCCCGCCATTGCCGACAATGCCGATCCAACGCAGTATTCACCCCCAGGAGCAATTCGCATGTCAGCGTCAGAAAACGGCGGCCACGTGCTGCTGGTCACGGGCGGCGAGTCGGTCGAGCATCGGGCCAAGGCCAAGCGATTGACGGCCATTCTCGAAGCGTCGGGGCGGTTCCAGGTCAGCGCGGTGAGCGTGACGAAGAACGGCGCGCCCGCGCTGGCGACCCTGCCGGACAGCGGATTCGAAGCGGTCGTGCTCGCCGTCGATCACCCCGGCAAGATCCCCGCGGGCCACGCCAAGGGCCTGGCGCAGTTCGTCGAGCAGGGCGGCGGCCTGGTGGCGCTGCACCGCGCGGCCGTGTCGTTCCAGGAGAACGCCGAGCTGAACGATCTGCTCGGAAGCACGGTCGAGGCGAGCAGCGCGACGGTGTTCGAGTACCCGTTCAATTTCGTCAGCTCGGCGCGCGAGGCGGGGCATCCGGTCGCCGCGCGCGCTGATGACTTCGTGGTGCGCGACGCGTTTCTCCAGATCGCGCCGCCGGAGGATGCGCAGGTTTTCGCGGTCAGTCACGTCGCCGGTGCACCGGTGCCGGTGGGTTACGATCGGCCGCGTGGCAAGGGGCGCATCGTCTATCTCATGCCCGGCGGCGAGGACGCGGCGCTGGCCAATCCGTACGTGCAGCGCGTCATCGAGCGCGCGGTGCGCTACGTGCGCGGCGAACGGTACGAAAAGACCATCCGCGCGGGCATCCTCGGCTACGGCGGCGCGTTCAACATGGGCAAGCGCCACGCCGAGGCGATCAACGCCCAGCACGGCATGGAGACCGTGGCGGTGTGCGATGTCGACCCCACGCGCGCCGCGCAGGCGAAGACGGAGCTGGGCGATTCGATCCGCACGTACACCGAGATGGAAGCGCTGCTGGCAGATGATGCGGTGGACCTGATCGTGGCGATCCTGCCGCACAACCTGCATGCCCAGGCGTGCATCGCCGCGAGCGAGGCGGGCAAGCACGTGGTCACGGAGAAGCCGTTCTCGATCACCCTCGACGAGGCGGATCGCATGCTCGCCGCGGCGCGTGAGAAGGGCACGCTGGTGACGTGCTTCCACAATCGGCGATGGGACGGCGACTTTCTCCAGATGCTGCACCTGGTGCGCAGCGGCGAGATCGGCGAGCTGTTCCACGGCGACGCGGCGTCCGGTGGCTGGGGCATGCCGCGAGCGTGGTGGCGCTCCAGCAAGGCGATCTCCGGCGGCATGCTCTACGACTGGGGCGCGCACTATGTCGACTGGCTGTTGAATTTCTTTCCCAAGCGCATCGAGTCGGTCAGCGGCAACCTCCAGAAGCGCTACTGGCACAACGTCACCAACGAGGATTTCGCGCAGGTGCAGATCCGCTTCGAGGACGGCACGACCGCGACGCTGGAGCAGGGCTCGCTCGTGGCGATCCAGCGCGCCGGCTGGCGGTTGCTCGGCACGCTGGGCGGGTTGACCAACGCCGGGCCGGGCCAGCCGGTGACGATGGTGCAGCAGCGCGACGGGATGCGGCGCGAGAGCGAGCTGAAGCCGTGGGAGGGCAACCGCTGGGCGAACTTCTACCAGAACGTGGCCAATCACCTGATCATGGGCGAGCGCTTGGTGGTGACGGCCGAGCAGGCGCGGCGCGTGATTGGCGTCCTGGAGTTGGCCGAGCGCTCGAACGAGCAGGGGGGCAAGCCGTTGGCGCTGCCGGGGGAGGAGCAGTACGAGCCGGATTACATCGTGCCGTGGTGAGTGGGTGATCCGGACCTTCGCTCGCGGACTCGTTCAGGACCGGCTTGGAGCCTGTTTCACCGCTTTCAACCCCCCTCCCTTGAGGGAGGGGCAGGGGGAGGGTGAGGCGCACGATTACCTTTTCACCATCGTCACGCGTTTCAGCGCTCAAGGTGGGCGGGCGTTTCACCCTCCCCTGGCCCCTCCCTCAAGGGAGGGGGGTTGAGCGCGCAGCCGCTACGCCTGGAGTGGGCGTGCGCTCGGAACTATTCCACGTCGCAACGGCAAGCCCGCGGAAGGCTCGCGGACTCGCCATCCGCGGGCGTGGGGATCGTATTGCAACGGTCGCTTGAAGCAACCGTGCGCTGCATGGTTTGAAGCCGGTCCTGAGCGCAGCGAAGGTCCGGATCGTCACACGGTCACGCTCGCTTACCGCTCCTGATCGCGGAATGCGGCGCCGGTCAGGTCGAGGAAGACGTCTTCGAGGGTGGGCTGGCCGACGCTGATGCGGTGCAGGTTGTCGGGCCAGAGGTGGGTGAGCTGGGTGACCAGCGCGGTGCCGTCGGGTTTCTCGAAGCGCACCTTGCCGTCGATGACCTGCGGGCGCGAGCGTTCGTCCCAGGGGCCGAGGCGCTCGGTGATGCGCTCGGCGAGGCGCTGGGGCGCATCCGGCGCGGCGGACGGGGCGAGTTCCACGGTGACGACATCGCCGCCGACCGCGGCTTTGAGCTGCGTGGGGGTGTCGAGCGCGACGAGGCGGCCGCGCGAAATGATCGCGAGGCGGTCGCAGCGGTCGGCTTCGTCCATCAGGTGCGTGGTCAGCGCGACGGTGATGTGCTGCTGCTCGCGCAACCGTTGGAGCTGCTGCCAGAGCTCGTGGCGCGCGCCGGGGTCGAGACCGGTGGCGGGTTCGTCCATGAGCAGGAGGCGCGGCTCGTGGAGCATGGCCTTGGCGAGCTCGACGCGCCGGCGCATGCCGCCGGAGAAGCGCTCGGTGTATTCGTCGGCCCGGTCGGCGAGGTCGAAGCGCTCCAGCCACTGGTCGATGCGCGCGTGCAGGTCGCGGCCGGTCAGCCCGTAGAGTCGCCCCTGGTGGACGAGGTTCTCGCGCGCGGTGAGCTTGGCGTCGAGGCTGGGCTGCTGAAAGACGACGCCGAGCATGCGGCGCACGGCGGCGGGTTCGCGCTGGACATCGTGATCGAAGATGCGCGCGTGGCCGGCGTTTTCGGGCTGGTGGGGTGCGAGCAGGGTGGCGAGGATGCGGAAGAGGGT
>JBMCXL010000397.1:0-3100 GCA_048621015.1 Phycisphaeraceae bacterium | reverse complement strand
GCCCGCGCTTACGGTGAACGGTTGTCCCAGAGTGCGCGGGCGACGCGGAGGGCGTTGCCACCGAGGATCTGGCGGATCGTTTCGTCGGACAGGCCGCGCTGGACCAGGCCGACGGTGAACAGGGGGAAGTTCGTCCAGCGCAGGCTCAGTTCCTTTTCCTCCGTCCAGTCGTCCGGGATCACACTCGAGGAGTTGAACGGCGACAGCGACCGCCACGGCCGGCGCGTCTTCGGCACTTCGATGTCGGCCAGGTTCGGCTCGTACCCCTGGGGGGCGTAGCCAACGTCCGTGCCGATGGCAACGTGATCGGCGCCGAACGTCTTCACCGCGTGCTCGATGTGATCGAGCATGGCATTCATATCGTAGGAACGTTTGAGGAAGGTGGCGCAGGCGACGATGCCGACGTAGCCGCCGGTGTCTGCGATGGCGCGAATGGTTTTGTCCGACTTCGCTCTGGCGTGGTCGACCAGCGACCGGCACATGGTGTGACTGGCGACGAGGGGGCGCTCGGAGGCGCGGGCGGCGTCGAAGCTCGTTCGCTCGCCGCTGTGCGCCACGTCCACGATGATGCCCACGCGGTTCATCTCCGCGATGACCGCGCGGCCGAAGTCGGTCAGTCCCCCATCGCGCGCTTCCCCGCAGCCGTCGCCGATCGGATTGGCCCGGTTGTAGGTCAGGTGCATCATCCGCGCGCCGAGCTGAAAGAAAGTGCGGATGAACCGCAGCTCCTCCTGCGGGTACTCGTAACGATTCGCCAGCGGCACGCCGTTGGTGGACGGGTAGTAGCAGTGTGTCCCCTCGGCGCCGGCCCGCGCGATGTCGTCCGGCTGAAATGCCACGGAGCAGACGTCGGGCGCCAACCTCGCGGCATAACTACGACGGGCCAGACGATGGATCAGCGTGGTGACCTGGTTGCTCTCCTCGCCGGCATTGACAAAGACGCAGTTGACCCCGGACGCTTGCCAGGCGGCCTCCGCTTCCCGCCGCTGGTCCTGGTCAAAGGCCCAGCGGGTCATGCTCTCGTTTTCCCGGTAGTCCTGCGTTTCCCGCGGCGAGGCGTTCGCGTCGACCAGCTCCTGCAGGCCCGCCGCGCGCGGAATGGCCTGCGGCCCGAAGCCGTAGGCGTCCACCACGAGGGACTCGGCGTGCAGTTCGAGACCATGCTCGAGGTCGCGGGCGCTGGGCTTGAGGATATTCAGACCGCACTGATACGCTTTTTCGATTGCATTCAATGTTCGCAGTGACTCCCGTCTTTACGCGGCGCGGGGCTTCCCGCACCGCTCGTGTCATCGGGCCCTTCGACCCCGTCCGCAAGTGAACGCATCGCTCCGTCACGGGCGACACCAGTCAATTTTATAAGGTAAATGCAGAGTGATCACATCCATGAACGGTAACGGTGAATGCGGGCGATTGATGCAGCTTGGACACGATCTGCTCCGCACTGTGTCGCTTCTTCATCGAAAAATCCTCCGGGCCCACGCCGGGCCGTCAGGATTCTCTCAAATTCACTGGATCAAGTTTCGGGGAAGGGGTCACACGAGTCCCGGTCCCGAGGTTTCGTTCGCCTTGGTGCAAAACCTGGCGCCCCGATTCGTACAAAGCGCGTTAAACTTGCACGCTACGTGCGGGCCGCGACGGAGCACCGACTTGCGGAAGGAGCCATGCCCACGGTTGGTGTGGGCATCGTCGTCAGGCCGATTGATTTCGTGCTGTGCATGAAGAAGGGCTTGGCGCACCCGACGATCAAGTGCCGCGGCCGGCGCTACCGGCGTATCATCTACGGCTCCGAGTACACGCGGCACACGAGGGGGAGACATGAACCAGTTGCGTTGGGGAATCCTCGGAACGGGCAACATCGCGCACCAGTTCGCCAACGGCGTCGCCGGGGCGCGGCGCGGGCGCGTGGTGGCGGTGGGCTCGCGCGCAGGCGCGAGCGCGGAAGCGTTCGCGAGGGAGTTCGACCTGCCGCGGGCGCACGGCTCGTACGAAGCGTTGCTCGCCGACGGTGACGTGGACGCGGTGTACATCTCGCTGCCGAACAGCATGCACTGCGACTGGACGATCCGCGCGCTGGAAGCGGGCAAGCACGTGCTCTGCGAGAAACCGATCGCCGCCAGCGCGGCCGAGGCGGAGCGGATGTTCGACGCGGCGCAGCGGCACGGGCGCGTGCTGGTCGAGGCGCTGATGTATCGCTCGCACCCGTTGACGCAGGCGGTGATGCAACACATCCATGACGGCGCGATCGGGCAGTTGAAGCTCATCCGCGCCAGTTTCTGCTTTCGGACGACGCGCACGAATGCAGGCGAGAACATCCGCTTCGACGCCAACCTGGCCGGCGGGGCGCTGATGGACATCGGCTGCTACTGCCTCAGCCTGGCGCGCCTGGTGGCGGGCGAAGCGCCGGTCGAGGCACAGGGCATGACGCACCTGCACGACAGCGGCGTGGATGATTACGCGGTCGGCACGCTGCGCTTCGGCAGCGGCTTGCTGGCGACGTTCGCGTGCGGCATGACGGTGCAGGCGAACAACACGGCGTTTGTTTGCGGCGATGAAGGTTACATCGAGATCCCGGTGCCGTGGAAACCGCCGCAGACCGGCGCGCGTTACACGATCGGCACGATGACGCCGCCGCGCCAGGACAGCGCCGGACAAGGCATGCCGCCGCGCCGGGAGCACACGGTCGATGCGCCGCTGCCGCTGTATGGTCTGGAGGCGGACGATTTCGCCGCGACGGTGCTCGACGGCGCGCCGCCGGTCGTCACGGCCGAGGAATCGATCGACAACATGCGGCTGCTCGATGCGCTGCGTGAGCCGCAGAGTTCAGGACGTGTGTGGTAACCCCCTCCCCCTCGAGGAGGAGGCTGGGAGGGGGTGGTGCTTGAACACCTGGCGCGCTGGCTTGATCAGGCGCTGCTGAACTTCCAGCCTTCACCCTCCCCTGGCCCCCCCTCAAGGGAGGGGGGGGAGCGCGAGGTTGCGCCTATTGTTACTCGTAAGCTCAAACTGCACGATCACCTGGAGTCCCGATCTCGATGTTCGACTCTGACGCCCTACCCGTGCCCGATCTCGGCCTTGGCTGCAAGCGCTGCGGCTATCCGCT
>JBMCXL010000396.1:0-3106 GCA_048621015.1 Phycisphaeraceae bacterium | reverse complement strand
TCACGCCGGCTGCGTTGCCAGGCGCTCGGCCGCCTCCACGCCGTAGCGCACGAAACACAACAGGTTCTCGATCAACTGCCCCGGCGGCTGGGGGTTTTCCATGTAGCTCGAGCTCGGGCACAGGATCAATCGGCGCTGCCCCTTCACCGACGCCAGCGCCGCGTCGATCTTCTCGCGCACCAGCGCGGGTGTGCCGGTCATCAGGTCGTGCGTTTCGATGTTGCCTTCCAGGCCCATGCGCTCGCCGGTCATGGCGAACGCTTCGTCCAATGTCACATCACCCATCGGTGGCGGCTCGATGGGATTCAGCACGTCCACGCCCATCTGCGCGAACAGCTTGATCACCGGTGACATTTTTCCGTGACAGTGCACCCACACGTAGCCGCCCGCGTCGTGGATCATGTCGATCAACGGCTTGTCCAGCTCGTACACGTACCGCCGAAAGTGATCGACCGACATCAACGGCGGAATCGCCAGCTCCGGTCCGACCCAGCCGAACACCGGCCGCAGCCCCGCATCGATGACGCGCTGCGCTTCGGCGCGGATGCGCTCGGCGAAGACCGCCATCGCTTCGAGCATCAGGTTCTCGGCGTCGAAGCTCCACAGCGCGAAGTTTTCCGAGCCGATCATCCGCTCCAGGCCGTACATCGCATGTGACAGGCCGTATATCACGATCCCCGCGTCACCGACGCGCCGGTCCTCGGCCAGGTAGCAGTCGGCGTCGAACGGGTAAGGCTCGTACGGCATCGACAGCAGCTTGCGGATGTCCTCCGGCTCCTTGAGCAGATGCTCGGCGACATAGCCCGGCCGCCCGCGCGTGCTGTGCCAGCTCACGGTGCGCAGCGGGCCTTCGGGGGTGTGGTACGTGCCGATGCGATGGACCCACGCCGGATCATCGGTGGGCTCCTCGCGCGTTTCGGTCAGCCGCTCGGCGTGGCGACCGCAGTAGAGATCGAATGGTGACGCGCCGGGGAGCGTCAGGTCGGCCAACTCCACCGCGGTGTCGCGCACCGGCTCGTAAGCGGGATGCTTGACGTGCTGGCCGGGCGCGGCGCCCCAGAGTTTCACGGCCGGCCGGTCGGGAACTTCGCCGGCGAAGATTTTCTGCAAGCGCTGTCGTCGGGTGAGCGTGCTCATGGTTGTCGCCTTTGGCGGGGGCGCGCAACCCGCGGGGTTCGCTGCGCTCACCCGCGCGGCTTGGGGATGCGGTCGCGCTGCCGGCGGGACACCGTTACGGGGCCGCGGACTGGTTCTGGAACAGGCGCGGGAAGGTCATTTGCACCTGCTTCTGGCGGATCGGGTCCTGGCTGCGCGGGTGCAGCTCGCCGTAGGCGTAGCGGTTGGGAGTGATCGGCCAGGCGTCGGGGCCGGCCCAGATGCCGATGACGTTGCGGCGGGGGATTTCGCTGCGGTTCGGTCCGCCGCCGTGGATGATGCTCACGTGGAACAGCACCGCCGAGCCGGCGGGACAGGTGACCGTGACGCGCTCGGCGTCGGTGGGCAGGTCCTGTTCCTGGATCTCCACGTCGCGCCTTTCGACTTCCTCGGTCGGCAGGCGATGCGTGCCGGGCAGGACGACGGTGGCGCCGTTCTCCTCGGTCATCGGATCGAGGCAGAGCATCGCGGTGATGAGGTTCGGCGAGGTGTGGTAGAGGTACGGCAGGTCGCGGTGCCAGCGGAACGTCGAGCCGACCTTCGGCGCCTTGACGATGCACTTGTAGTTGTGGAAGTGGAACTCCGGCGACTCGAACAGAGCTTCGAGCACATCCAGCAGCGGCTCGTAGCAGATCAGCTCGCCCAGGGCCGGCGAGAACAGCGGCAGCTCCATGATGTTGCGCACGGCATTGCCGACCTGGTCGGCGCCGAGCTCGTTGTACTTCTGCTGCGATTCGTTGCTGAGATAGTCGCGCTCGAGTTGAACGTGTTTCCTCAGGTGTTGCGGCAGGGCGTCGGGGTCGGCGGTGATCTTCTCGATCTCGCCGCGCAGCGTGGCGAGCGTGGACTCGTCCAGCAGATTTTCGACGACCAGGTAGCCGTCGCGCTCATAGTCGGTCTTCCACTTCTCCGGCTGGTGGGGCATGTGGCTCATGGCGTGGTGCTCCTTGGCTTGGGGACTCTTTCGCAGCCGCTTGCGGCTTAGCACGGGGTCGGGCTGCGGAGGCGATGCTAAGCCGCGAGCGGCTGCGCAAAGCGGGAACGCGCGTCATAAGTACCAATTCTCCGCATCGACTGAATAGCATGACTGTTGTCTCAATCGGCGTCTTTAGCTATTTTGGCGAAAGAGTTCGCAATTCTGATCAAGACGCGAGGTGATGATGCGGAGCGTGCCGGACCGGTCGATGCCGACGGTGGGCGAGCCGGTGGTGCGGCGGGTGCTGCTGTGCGATCGGATTGGCCGGGACGAGCCGGGGCGGCGCGGGGAGAGCACCAGCCTGCCGGGGCACCTGCTGCAGTTGATGCTCACCGGCCGGTCGGAGCACGAGGTGGAGGGTCGGCGGTACACGCTCGAGCCGGGGCATCTGATCTGGTACCACGAGGACGAGCTGGTGCGGACGCACGTGACGGCGGCGCCGTGGTCGTTCTACACGCTGAACTTTCTCGCCCCCGCGCTGGCGCCGCCGCCGTTCGAGCGGCGCGTGCACCGGGTGGGCGAAGCGGTGCGGCAGCGCTTCGTGGCGCTGGAGAAGGTGTGGCGCGATCGGACGGTGTCGGCGAACGTGCGCGAGCTGCGCGTGCACGCGGCGGTGCACGCACTGCTGGCGGAGGTGCTGGGCACGATCCAGACCCATGCCCCCGAGCCGTTCGTGATGGACCAGGCCGCGCAGTTGTGGTGGCAGCTCGAAAGCCGGCTGCGCCAGGATCTGAGTCGACCGCTGACGCTGGCGGACCTCGCGGCGCTGGTCGGCCGCAGCCCGGCGACGATCGCGCGGGCGTGCCACGCGGCGGTGGGCGAAGCGCCGATGAAACGGCTCAAGCACATCCGCATGAGCCTCGCCGCCGGCCTGGTGCGCCGCTCGGACCTGCGCATGACCGAAATCGCCGAGCGCATCGGATATGCACGCCCGCACGAGTTCAGCCGCGACTACCGCAAGCACTTCGGCCTCGC
>JBMCXL010000395.1:0-3112 GCA_048621015.1 Phycisphaeraceae bacterium | reverse complement strand
GGCGGCCGTCTCCATGCCCGGCATGATGGACACCGTCCTCAACCTCGGGCTCACCGACGAGTCCGTCGACGGCCTCCAGACCGTCACCAACAACACGCGCTTCGCCCTCGACGCCTATCGCCGACTCATCAACATGTTCGGCGACGTGGTCATGGGCGTCGATCATCACGCCTTCGAGGAAGAGTTCGACCGCATCAAGCAGAAGTACAACGCCAGGCTCGACACCGACCTCGGCGTGGAAGGCCTCGAAGAGCTGATCGAAGCCTACAAGCGGGTGTATCGCGATCACACCGGCGAAAACTTCCCCCAGGACCCCTACGTCCAGCTCGAAAAGTCCATCCGCGCCGTGTTCGA
Organism: Phycisphaeraceae bacterium; assembly: GCA_048621015.1. Classification (GTDB taxonomy): domain Bacteria; phylum Planctomycetota; class Phycisphaerae; order Phycisphaerales; family Phycisphaeraceae; genus JBMCXL01. The sequence goes on along the minus strand of JBMCXL010000395.1, from coordinate 2,758 downwards.
CAGTTGGAACACGCCGCGCGCCATCCGCTATCGCCAGATCAACGAGATCACCGGCCTGCTCGGCACCGCCGTCAACTGCCAGGCCATGGTCTTCGGCAACATGGGCGATGAATCCGGCACCGGCGTCGCCTTCACGCGCGACCCGTCCACCGGCAAGAACGAGTTCTATGGCGAGTTCCTCGTCAACGCCCAGGGCGAGGACGTCGTCGCCGGCATCCGCACGCCGCGCCCCGTCAAGGAGATGCGCAAGGTCTGGCGCGAAGTCTACGACCAGCTCATCACCATCAAGAACAAGCTCGAAAAGCACTACAAGGACGTGCAGGACTTCGAGTTCACCATCGAGCACGGCAAGCTCTGGATGCTCCAGACGCGCACCGGCAAGCGCACCGGCCCCGCGGCGGTGAAGATCGCCTGCGACATGGTGAAGGAGAAGCTCATCAACCGGCAGGATGCGCTGCTGCGCGTGCCGCCGAACGACCTGAACCAGTTGCTCCTGCCCTCGTTCGATCCCAAGGCGCAGCGCGACGTGGTCGCCGAGGGCCTGCCCGCCTCGCCCGGCGCGGCGGTGGGCAAGCTCGCCTTCTCGGCCGAGGAAGCGGTCGAGCGCGTGCACGGCGGCGAACAGGTACTGCTCGTGCGCCGCGAGACCAGCCCCGAGGACATCGACGGCATGCACGCGGCCAAGGGCATCCTCACGAGCACCGGCGGCATGACCAGCCACGCGGCGGTCGTGGCGCGCGGCTGGGGCAAGCCCTGCGTCGCCGGCGCCGGTGCGATCACCATCGACGCCAGGAGCCGCACCATCACCGTCAACGGCCGCAGCTTCTCCGGTAACGACACGATCAGCATCGACGGCGCGACCGGGCAGGTGATGGCCGGCGAGGTGCCGACGATGGAGCCGCAGCTCAGCGGTGACTTCGCCACGCTGATGAAGTGGGCCGACGGCGTGCGTCGCCTGCGCGTGCGCACCAACGCCGACACGCCCCAGGACGCCGAGCGCGCCCGCAAGTTCGGCGCCGAGGGCATCGGCCTCTGCCGCACCGAGCACATGTTCTTCGAGGGCGACCGCATCGTCGCGGTGCGCGAGATGATCGTCGCCGATACGCAGGAGGATCGGCGCAAGGCGCTGGAGAAGCTGCTGGCGTATCAGCGCGAGGACTTCGTCGGCATCTTCAAGGCGATGAAGGGCTTGCCGGTGACGATCCGCCTGCTCGATCCGCCCTTGCACGAGTTCCTGCCACACGACAGCAAGACGCAGGAGGACATGGCCAGCCGCCTCGGCGTACCGGCCGAGAAGGTCAAGCGCCGCGTGGCGGAGCTGCACGAGATGAACCCGATGCTCGGCCACCGCGGCTGCCGGCTGGCGGTGAGTTATCCCGAGATTCTCGAGATGCAGGTGCGCGCGATCGTGGAAGCGGCGATCGAGTGCCGCAATCAGCGCGTGACCGTCGAGCCGGAGATCATGATCCCGCTGGTCGGCACGGAAGCGGAGCTGCGCACGCTGCGCGAGCGCACCGAGGAAGTGATCGCCGCGGTGAAGAAGGAGCACGGGTTCCGCAAGAAGCTGGGCATTCTCGTGGGCACGATGATCGAGGTGCCGCGCGCCGCGCTCGTGGCCGACACCATCGCCAGGCACGCCGAGTTCTTCAGCTTCGGCACCAACGACTTGACGCAGATGACCTTCGGCTACAGCCGCGACGACGTCGGTTCGTTCCTCGGTGAATACCTCAACCAGGAGCTGCTGCCGAAGGACCCGTTCCAGTCACTGGATGGTGACGGCGTCGGCCAACTCGTGGCGATGGGCGTCGAGAAAGGCCGCGCCACGCAATCCAACCTGAAGATGGGCATCTGCGGCGAGCACGGCGGCGATCCGTCGTCCGTCGAGTTCTGCGAGCACGTCGGGCTCGATTACGTGTCCTGCTCACCTTTCCGCGTGCCGATCGCGCGCCTCGCCGCCGCCCAGGCCGTGGTGCGCCAGCAGCAGGCGAAGGCGAGCAGCAGGAAGACGGCGGGCCGCAAAAAGAAGAAGTGACGCGCAAGCGCGCTTGAACATCACCCCATAGCCCGCTCCCGACGGGAGCGCGGCGCCGCCCGAACACCTTGTCGGCCGCGAAGGTGTTCCAGCGCCGCCGCGCCCCCGTTGGGGGCGGGCTATTTGCGTGTCCTGTGTGTTCGATTCGAAACGAGCGCTCATACGCGTTGCGATAAATTCGCAGGCGGTAAAAAAATCGCCTTGTCGTTTAGCGGGCGATCGCAGATCGCCATGATCACGCCCCGATCACGCGCCGGCGCAGCGGCCGAATCCCCAAGAGCACCAGCACCACCAGCGACGCCACCGCGAGCCCGTGCGGCACGAACTCCGCCACCTCAAGCGCTTGCGCCTGCACGCTGATGTTCATCACGCCCACCAGCCAGTCCGTCAGCAGGCCCAGCCCGATCGCGCTGCCCGCCACGGATGTGACGTAAGCCACCATGATCGGTGTGCCCAGCTCCCGCCGCACGATGCCCAGCGACGCCAGGTTTGTCGCCGGCCCGGCCAGCAGAAACACCAGCACCGCGCCCGGCGACAGCCCCGCGATCAGCATCCCCGCCGCCAACGGCGTCGAGGACGTATCGCAGACGTACATCGGCACGCCGATCGCCACAATCACCAGCATCGTCCACACGCTGCTCGACCAACCGCCCAGCATCTCCGGCGATACGAACGTCGTCGCCGCCCCCGCCAGCAGCACGCTCGCCACGATCCACAGACCCAGGT
>JBMCXL010000394.1:0-3126 GCA_048621015.1 Phycisphaeraceae bacterium | reverse complement strand
GCACCAGCGCGATCAACGCCCCGAGGTACCCCATCCGCACCCACAGATGGCGCTGGCGCCGCGAACCGCCTTGCACGATCCGCACCACCATCGGGTTGGCGACCAGCAGCGTCCAGAACCAGCGGTAGACGCCCTGCATGGCGGAGAATGATAGCAGGGCGCGGGATTGCCGATTGCCAATTGTCGATTGCCGATTGAGGAGAGGGTCAGTCGGCCGCTTGCGGCTTCGCGGGGCGCATCCGGGTTCAGGCGGCGTCGCGAAGCCGCAAGCGGCGGGAAAACCGTCTCAATAATCGGCAATGGGCAATTGGCAATCGGCAATCCGTTATCATCCTCGCGGTGTACATCCTCAAATCCAACAACCTGGTCAAGACCTACTCCGGCCGCACGGTCGTCGACCACGTCTCCTATGACGTGCTCGAAGGCGAGATCGTCGGCCTGCTCGGCCGCAACGGCGCGGGCAAGACCACCAGCTTCCGCATGACCATGGGCATGGTCCCCCCCGATCAGGGCCAGGTCATCTTCAACGGCCAGGATGTCAGCCACCTCCCCATGTACCAGCGCGCCCAGCGCGGCATGGGATACCTCGCCCAGGAGCCCAGCGTCTTCCAGCGCCTCACCGTCGAGCAGAACCTGCGTGCCATCCTCGAAACGCGTCCCCTCTCGCGCCACGAGCGCAAGCAGCGCGCCGCCGAGCTGATGGAGCAGTTCGACCTGACCAAGAACGCCAGCCAGCAGGCGCGCACCCTCTCCGGCGGCGAGCGGCGCAAGCTCGAAATCGCCCGCGCCCTCATCACCGAGCCTTCCCTCATCCTGCTCGACGAGCCTTTCTCCGGCGTGGACCCCGTCGCCGTCGAGGAACTCCAGGCTGAAATCCGCCGACTCCGCCGCGAGCACGACATCGCCATCCTCGTCACCGACCACAACGTGCAGCGCACGCTCGAGATCGTCGACCGCGCCTATGTCATCTTCGAAGGCAAGGTCTTCGCCGAGGGCACCCCCAAGCAGATCATCAACAACGAGCAGGTCCGCAAGCTCTACCTCGGCTCCACCTTCCGCGGCGACGAATTCGATTGAATATGAAGCGACGCGACTTGTCGCGCCTCCAATAATCATCCGTGCCATGCCCCCCGACGACCATGCCAATCTCGCCCCCCTGCGCACGCGCCTCCTCGTGTTCGCCCTGCTCGCGCTGCTCGCCCTCGCGTCCATCTGGCTCATCGACCGTCGCGCCATGACGCGCATGCACGAATACCGCCAACAATCCACCCCCACGCCGGACCGAAGCGAGTCCGCGAGCGCGGGTCCGGATCTCCTGCCTGCCCCGCCCCGACACGCGACAAGTCGCGTCGCTTCATACTGACTTCTGCCTTCTCTCTTCTGTCTTCTGACTTCTGTCTTCTAACCACACCCCCCATGCCCCACCGCCCCGGCATTCCCGACGAACTGACTGACGCCAACCGCGGCGAGCGCCTTCAAAAGGTCATGGCCCGCGCCGGCATCGCCTCGCGCCGCGACTGCGAAGCGCTCATCACCGAAGGCCGCGTCAGCGTCAACGGCAAGCCCGTCACCGACCTGCCCGCCTGGGTCGACCCCGCGCGCGACCGCATCGAGATCGACGGTGAGCCGGTCCTCTCCCCGCGCGGCCAGAAGCGGCGCGAGCAGAAACGCCATACCTACCTCATGCTCCACAAGCCCCGCCGCGTCATCGCCACCACCGAGGACGAGCAGGGCCGCACGAACGTCCTCGACCTCATCGACCAGCACATCGACGCGCGCCTCTTCCCCGTCGGCCGGCTCGACGCCGACTCCACCGGCCTGATCCTGCTCACCGACGACGGCGAACTCGCCAACCGCCTCACCCACCCGCGCCACGGCGTGCCCAAAACCTACCTCGTCACCCTCCAGGGCCGCCTCACCGAAGAAGATCGCCAGAAACTCCAGCGCGGTCTCTACCTCGCGCCCCGAAAGCCCACCCTCTCCGAGGGTGGGCGCCCCGCCAAGCGCGCCGCCATGGACCAGATCAAAATCCTCCGCCACGACCGCGACCGCACGCGCGGCGACCGCACCACCATCACCGTCACCCTCCGCGAGGGCCAGAACCGCGAGATCCGCCGCCTGCTCGCCCGCCTTGGCCACAAGGTCCGCCACCTCAAGCGCACCGCGCTCGGCCCCCTCCACCTCGGCGACCTGCCCTCCGCCGCCTGGCGCCCCCTCGCCGGCGACGAAATCCGCCAACTCCGCCGCGCCGCCGGGCTGAAGTGAGATGCGCACGGGCTGAATGGCGCGGCCTAAAATCCTCAAACTGACCGATCGGCACTCGATGGCCAATCGGGCGCCGGTATGAAACGCGGATAAACGCAGATTGAGACGCAGATGAACACGGATGTGCTTTTTTATGTTCTGCGCCATCTGCGTTCATCCGCGTTTCGTACCGGCGATCACTGACCCTCGACAGCGCCGATCGGTCAGTTTGCGTAGGATCAAGTCATGTGTGGGCGATATGTCATCAACAGTGATGCGCGGAAGCTGGCCGAGGTGTTTGATGCCGAGGTGATGGTGGATCTGGCGCCGCGCTACAACGTCGCGCCGTCGCAGCCGGTGCCGATCGTGCGCGTGCATCGGGACGGGCCGGCGGTGCGGCGGATCGAGCTGGTGCGGTGGGGGTTGATTCCGCACTGGGCGGACGATCCGGCGATCGGGAATCGGCTGATCAATGCGCGCGCGGAGACGGCGGCGGAGAAGCCGGCGTTTCGCGATGCGTTCCGGTATCGGCGCTGCCTGGTGCCGGCGGATGCGTTTTATGAGTGGAAGCCCGTCGCGCGCGGGCGCAAGCGGCCGTACGTGGTGCGGCGCGATGATCGGGAGCCGATGGGCCTGGCCGGGCTGTGGGAGCACTGGCAGGACGCGGACGGCAACGAGCTGGAGACGTGCGTGATCCTGACAGCCGAGGCGCGCGGGCCGGCGGCGGAACTGCACGAGCGCATGCCGGTGGTGCTGGAGCGCGCGGCCTGGGACGCCTGGCTCGATCCGCGCCAGCAGGACCGGGCGAAGGTGCAGTCGGTGCTGGACCGGCTTGCAATGGGGGGCGGACGATCGGACACTTCGTGCATGGCGATTCTGGCA
>JBMCXL010000393.1:0-3127 GCA_048621015.1 Phycisphaeraceae bacterium | reverse complement strand
TTGAGGGAGGGTGAGACGCTCTGCAACCACGAGCGCTGATGCGCGTGAGGAGGGTGACATGGTGAGCGCAATCTCCCACTCCATCTACGCTCCGGGCGGTGCCGTGCGGGCATCGAGCAGCGGGTCGCCCACGCGTTGCTGCCAGCGCGTCAATTCGGCGCTGAGTCGATCACGTTGCGCGCGGTGAGCCGGATCGTCGATCAAGTCGTTGATTTCCCACGGATCGTCGGCAAGGTGGAACAGTTGCTCCCGTTCGGTGCCGCGGCCGTCGGCGCCGCGGTGATAGCGGATGAGCTTCCACTGGCTGTCGCTGACCATGCGTTGCAGGTCGCGGTAGAGGCTGAACATGGTCGCCGGCGCGCCGTCGGCGCTGCCGGTGAAGTGCGGCACAAGGCTGGGCGCTTCGACGTTGTCCGGTGTCGTGAGGTTGCAGACATCGCAGAGCGTGGGATACACGCTCGCGGACCAGACGATCGGCTCGACGACGCGCCCGCGCGGGACGCCGGGGCCGGCCATGATCAGCGGCACGCGCACGCTGTGGTCGTAGAGGTTCTGCTTGCCGAGCAGGCCGTGTTGGCCGACACCAAGGCCGTGATCGCTCGTGTAGACGATGATCGTCCGTTCCAGTTGGCCGGTATCGCGCAGGGCGGCGACGACGCGGCCGAGCTCGGCGTCGAGGTGGCTGACCATCGCGTAATAGTCGGCGATATGGCGGCGCACCTCGTCCGGTAGGCGCGGATGCGCGGCGAGCCTTTCGTCGCGCACGGTCAGCTCGCCGTTATCGAATGGATGTTCCGGCCAGGCGTTCGGCGGCAGCTCGATCGCATCTGGATCGTACTGGTCCGCGAACGGCGGCGGCGCGATGCGCGGGTCGTGCGGTGACGTGAAGGCCATGTAGGCGAACCACGGTTGATCGTCGGCCGCCGCCTCGGTCACGAAGCGCGCTGCGCTGGTGCAGAACCGCTCGGTGGCGTGCACGCCGGTCGGCTCGGCCGCGTCTTGAGGATAAGCGCCGGTGAGATCGAACGGATGCACGGCCGCGGCGTAGGGGTCGTGGTGCATGCCGCCCAGGAAGATGCTATCGCCCTCGGTGAAGCTGCGCTGAAGCGATGCCTTGTCATTGTGCCACTTGCCCGTGATGAACGTGCGATAGCCGGCTTCCCGGAACACGCCCGGCAGCGTCTGCCAGTCGGGATGGAGCGTCTGCTGATTGGCGTAGTCCTGAAGGTCGTGGCCGGCCGCGGCACGGAACGGGTTCATGCCCGTCATCAGGCTCGCCCGCGTCGGTACGCACACCGCGGGCTGCAAACCACCCATCATGTGCGCCCGCTGGAAGCGCGTGCCCCCTTCGGCCAGCGCATCGAGCGTCGGCGTCCGCACCGGCTCCACCCCGCAGGTGCCGAGCGAACTGAAGCGGTGATCGTCGGCAACCACGAAAAGCACATTCGGCCGAGTATCCGTCATGCAAGTAACCCCCTCGTATCAGACGACCCGTTTGCGGGTTCATCTTGAGAATTGCCTGTTACTACGTTCCCGCCGCGGCAGTTTATCAGATCGACCACATGCACAAGTGACCGGTGTGCCTACACGCGGTCGGTTCGCCGATACTGCGCCGGCGGGAGGCCCATGCGCCGGGTGAACATGCGCGTGAAGTGGAAGCGGTTGGCGAAGCCGGTGCTCGCGGCGATGTGGTCGATGCTCTGGTCGGTGAACAGGAGCTGCTCGGCTGCGCGGCTGATGCGGCGCTCCAGGATGTATTGCGCGGGTGTCTGACCGAGCGTGTCGCGGAACCGGCGGATGAAGTGGCTTTCGCTGAAATGGCACAGCTCGGCGAGCTGGGCGTTGTCCAGCGGCTCGTCGAGGTATTGGTCGATGTGGCGCAGCGCGGGCCCGACCGGATGCTCGCCGCGCGCGAACGCCTGCAGGCGATGCGCCTGCGCGGGCTCGAGTTGATCGAACAGCGAAGTGAGCGCGGCGTATGCCAGGGTCTTGGCCGCCGCGACGGTGACGGGCGCATCGCGATCCGCGCGCTGCTGGAACTGCCGACGCAGCATGGCAATCGCGCTGCGCGTGGTGGTGTTGGGCGCGAGGCTTACGGGGGCGGGGAACAGCTCGCGCACCACGGCCGCGGGCAGAGGCAGCAGGTCGAAATGCAGGAACAGGTGGCGCAACGGGCGGGTGTTGTGGCAACTGAACCGCACCCACGGCGGGACGAAATGCACCTGCCGCGGCGGCAGCGCGTGTCGGCCGCGCTCCAGCGCCAGCCAGGCACCGGAGCGGCCATGGACATACAGCCGCCAATAGCTGCTGCGCACGCGCTGCGCGTTCCAGCGGTGATCGATGGTGAGGCATGAGGCAGCCAACAGGCGGACATGGAGGTGGTCGTCCAGGCCGGGCCAGCCGGCGCTCGAGGGCGGGGGCGTCGTGGGCATCGCAGGAAAGGATACAAAATCGCCCGTCCGGAGCATAGGCGGGCAGGGGGGTGGCGGGTAACGTGCGTCCAACGTGGGGCAGGAACGCGACCCTTTTGAACCATTACCCATGGAGCGGACACATATGGGCCAGGGCACAAGCAACGTGACGGTGAAGGATCTGGAGATGGATGCCGACAGCCTCGACCCGCTACGCGCAGCGGCGATTTACCAGGAGCACGGCGCGCTGGTTGTGCGCGGGTTGATGCGCGAGCATGTCGAGGCGGTGCGGCGCGACATCATGGCGTCGGTGGATAAGGCGATGTCGCTGTACGACCGAGCCGAGAAGATTCCCGAGGGCTGGCTGACCCCGGACGGCACGCTCTGGCTGCCGGCGCCGGAGGGTTTCGAACGTGACAGGCAGGTGATGGTCAGCTCGTGCCGGTATTGCAACAGCGCGGCGCTGTTCCATTCGGCGTTCGAGCCGAAGTTGGTCTCGTTGACGACGGCGATTCTCGGGCCGAACGTGGAGCTGTATCTCGATGGTCAGTGCCTGGTGAAGGAGCCGGTCGGCGGGCACGCCAAGCATCTGCATCAGGATGCGGGCTATTTCGAGCACAAGTATGAAGGGCCCGTGGGGGCGCTGTCGTATGCGGTGGACACGGATGTGAAGCGCGGTGCCCTGCACGTCGTGCCGGGCTCGCACCGTATGGACG
>JBMCXL010000392.1:0-3135 GCA_048621015.1 Phycisphaeraceae bacterium | reverse complement strand
CCTGTGGAGCGCGCGATGCGGGAAGGTGATGTCCACGTCGTGAAGCTGGGGGGGAGCCTGCTCGATCTGCCGGCACTGCTGGAGCGGTTCGCGGCGTATCGCGCGGCGGCGATGGGCGCGCGGGCGCTGCTGGTGGTGGGCGGCGGCGAGGCGGCGGATGTCGTGCGCCGGTTCGATGCGGCGCACGGTCTGGGCGAGCGGGCCGGGCACTGGCTGGCGGTGCGTGCGATGCAGCTCAATGCGCATCTGCTGGCGGCGGTGTTGCCGCGGGTGCGGCTGGTGGATGAAGCGGAAGCATGTTCAGCAGCGTGGGCGCGCGGCGAGCTGGCGATGATGGACCCGCTGCCCTGGCTGGAGGCCGAGGAGCGCGCGGGCATCACGATTCCGCATCACTGGCAGTTCACCAGCGATTCCATCGCAGCGCACGTGGCGTGTCGCCTGGGCGCGAAGCGGTTGACGTTGTTGAAGTCGACGCTGCCGGAGCGGGACAGCTTGACCGTGAGCGAAGCGGTGCGGCTGGAACTGGTGGACGAGGCGTTTGCGCAGGCGGCGCGGGGGATCGAGGATGTCGAACTGGTCAACCTGCGCTCGGCATCGCAGCCGCGCTGTGTGCTGCGAGTGCCTGCTTGAGTTGGCGCACGAGATGCGGCTGCACCGTGGCGCAGCGGTCGCGGCGCGCGCAGGCGGCGCTGCGCACGGCGATGACGTCGGCATCGAGAGGCAGCAGGGATGGGAGGGTGCTGCGCGTGAGCGAGCCGGCGAGGGCGACCAGGAGATGGTGCCGGTGCGCGGTGTCGATCCAGTGTTGCAATGCGGCACCGCTGCACCAGTCGAGCAGCGTGCGGCCATCCTTGACAGCGGTGTCGAGCAGGAACCCCCCGACGCGCTGCGCGATCGCCCAATCGAGCACGTCGTCGATCGGCGGTGCGGCGGCGCGGGCGTGGTCGGCGTAGGCGACGGCGATGAAGCGGCGGCGGCCGAGGGTGTCGGCGCACGCGGTGAGCCGTTGGCGCCAGTCGGTGGGCGCGTGGGCGAGGCCGAGCTTGAGGTAACGGAGGGACTGGGGAGGGGGTGGGGTGAGTTCGTGGAGTTCACCGAGCGCGGCGCTGACGGGGCGCTGGTCGGCGATGGTTTGCAGGATGTCGTTGATGGTGTCGGGCGTCGCCTTGCCGAGGGAGCCGGCGGCGGGGTTCTTGATGTCGATCAGGTCGGCGTGGCCGGCGAGGGCAGCGCGGGCTTCGGCGGGGTTGCGCACGCTGATGAGCAGTTGGGGGGTGGGCATGGTGGAATTGTAAAACGGGGATCCGGACTTGCGCTCGCGGACTCGCTTCAGTCCGGCGTGGCGGGGGCGGGGGTGGCTTGAGGGGTCTTCATGATCTCGCGGAGGACGGTGGTGGCGAAAGCGCCGCGGGGCAGCTCGAAGGTGAGACGGATGTACGGACCATGCTCGTCGACACCACCGGAGATGTCGGGGTCTCGCAGGATCACGCGCAGCGGACGGCGGGCGCCCTCGGCGTCGGCAAAGTGCGCTTCGGTGAGGTCGGCGGCGGCGAGGGCTTCGGTTTCGAGTTGCGCCACGTCGCCGGCGGAACGTGCCATGTCGCGGCCCCACATCGGGCCGGAGGGAGAGACGGCGAAGCGGCGCACCCGCCCGTCGGGGCCGTTCTCGTGATCGGCGGTGGCTTGATCTTCCACGAGGAAGACCGCGCGGTTGTCGTGCTTCCAGGCGAGGTCGCCGACGAGCAGGCGGTCGAAGGTGTTTTCGCGCAGCCGACGGTCGAGGACGCGGTTGAAGATCGCGCCCTGGCAGGCGGAGACGAACAGGCCGAACTGCGTCTGGCCGATGCACCGCGCCGCCTGCTCGGGGGAGGCGCCCTGGCGCAGGGCGTCGAGCGCGCGGCGGTCGGGGCGCAGGTGGCGCGGCCAGTGCTCGAGCGCGCCGAGGTAGTCGCCGCGGTCGTAGGCGGCGCGGGCGCGGCGCATCGGCTCGGTTTCATAGTCGGCGGGATGGCCGAGCATGAGATCGAGCGCAGCCTGGTGTTCGCCGCGCAACAGGTGCGCGCCGATCTCCTGGTTCTGCTGGCGATAGCCGAAGCGCTGCTCGCCGAGGTAGTTGGGCACGCCGACTTCCGCGAGGCGATCGAGCGTGCGCTTGGCAGCGACGACGTCGGTGGGCTTCACATCGCGGATGCGGATCGCGAAGCGATTGCCCGCGAGATGCCCGCGACGGAGCTTGTTGCGATGACGGTCGGCCCAGAGCACCTTCAGCTTCGGGTGATGCTCCAGGTCGCGCGCGGCTTCGCCTTCACCCACACCCGCATCCGTGGTGCGCACGGAAAAGTGCTGACGCGTGATGGCATGCTTGTCCTTCAGGCCGGCGTAGCCGACGTCTTTCTTCGGCACGCGAAAGGCACGCGCCAGCCGGTCGGCGACGTCGGTGGTCGTCAGCCCCGTCTTCTCGATGAACAGGAACAGGTGCTCGCCTTCGCCGGCGAGATCGTAGAGCGGTTGTTCCTCGACGAGGAAGTCTTCGGGCCGCTGCTTGATCGCGCCGCCGACGCCGGGGAAGGTTGCAGTGAGATGGGTGAGCGTATCGAGTGCGAGCATGATAGGAACTTCGTTAATGCGGAGGTTGATCCGGTGGCTCACGGTTTTGAGGACTTGTGATACTCGCACCACATTCCGGGCATGTCCAGCGCCCGGCGCTTCCACGCAGATCATAGTCGCACTCGGGGCAGTGGCCGGGTATGCGACGAGCCGAACGCAAGAGCCTCCACAGAAGCAGTCCACCGCCACCACCAGCAAGCAGCGCTGCGCCGAGCGACACGAATGCATTCCAGCGCTGCTCGCTTACGCTGATATCGACCATTCCGAATAAGTTGAGCAATCCACCTGTGCACAGGCACGGTGCGACTGCAAGTCCGCCTAACCCGAACAGTGCGGCGAGCAGGCGCAGGAGGAGGGAGTGCCTCATGAGCAGTTTATTTTGCGGCGCCTTTTTCTAACGGAAGTATGTACCTGTTAAAAATCGGCCTCTGAGGGCGTGGGATGGGTCCGGCCACAGTTGCCAGCCCACTTCTTCTAGTGTTTCATTGCAGCTAAATCTTGTCGCTGGTCGATCTTTCGTGTAACTAT
>JBMCXL010000391.1:0-3140 GCA_048621015.1 Phycisphaeraceae bacterium | reverse complement strand
GTGGTGAAGTGATGGTGCGGCGGGCGGGGCGGCATGTCGCGGTGGAGTTCAGCGCGGTGACGGTGGTGGCGGATCGTGCGGACAAGTACGCGGACCTTGGCTTGCGCACGATCGCGGACGCGGTGCCGGCACTGGGGCCGGCGGGGGGACTGGCGACGGCGCTGGCGGATCGGCGCGGGCGTGGCGGCGCGGGGTGGTTGTGGCTGGTGACGTGCGATCTGGTGGCGGTGGAGGGGGCGCTGTTGGAGCGGATGCTGGCTGCGCGGGGGGAGGCGGGCGGCGCGGTGGCGTTGCGGGATGAGCGCTGGGAGCCGATGCCGGGGCTGTATCACACGGCGATCGAGCCGGCGGTGCGCGAGCACCTGGCGGCGGGGGAGCGGGCGATGTGGAAGCTGCTGGAGCGCGTGGGGGCGAAGGCGGTGGGGTTGGAAGCGGGGGAGGTCGGCCCGCGGCAGGTGAATACGGTGACGGAGCTGGCGGCGTGGGAGGCGGCGCAGCGGTGAGGGCGCTTGGTGGCGGGGCGGGATGTAGACAGATCCCGCCCTTCGCTGCGCTCAGGACGGGCGTCAGTCAGGGGGCGCGGTCAGGAGTTGGCGGGGTTGGTGCGGCGTGCGCTGGAGAGCGTGGGTTTGGCAGCGGTCTCGGTGGAAGCGGGAGCGGACTTGGGGAGCTGCTCGGGCTTGGGCAGGTGGACGTCGCGTGCGAGGCCGACCCAGGAGAGGAGCTTGATGGTCCACCAGGTGGGGTCGAATTCGAACCAGCGCAGGCCGTGCGCGGCGGAGCGCGGGTGGGCGTGGTGGTTGTTGTGCCAGCCTTCGCCGAAGCTGACGATGGCGACCCACCAGTTGTTGGTCGAGTGTTCGCCGGTGGATTCGTAGTTCTGGTAACCCCAGGTGTGCGCAGCCGAGTTCACGAACCACGTACCGTGGAAGACGATGACGGTGCGCAGCGCGATGCCCCAGATAATCCACGACAGCGCGAGCGTCCAGCCGCCGATGGCCCAGCCGATGCCGAGCAGTGCGCCGGCGAGGATGAACTGCGGCAGCCAGTAGAGGCGGTTGATCCAGCGCATCGGGCGATCGCGCATGAGGTCGCGCGCGGCGTCGACGCCGCGGATGCCTTCGATGCGTTTGTGCAGCGTCCAGAGGATGTGCGACCAGGTGAAGCCGTGGTCGGGGCTGTGCGGGTCGTGATCAGAGTCGGCGTGCTTGTGATGGAGGCGATGGACGCCGACCCAGTTGGCGGGTGCACCTTGCCAGGCGAGGCAGCCGCAGAGGGTGAGCGTGTATTCGAGCCAGCGCGGCGTGCGGAAGGAGCGGTGGGTCAGCAGGCGATGGAAGCCGAGCGTGATGCCCAGGCCGCCACTGATCCACATGAAAAGGAACATCAGCGCGAGCCCGCTCCAGGTGAAGAACATGGGCAGAACCGCGGCGAGGGCCACGACATGGAGGACGGTCATCGCGATGATGACCTTCCAGTCGAGGTTGCTCCACTGCAGGCCGCCGCGCCGGGGTGGCGTTGCTTGGGCGTGTGATTCGGTCATGTAGGTCTGGTGCTTTCGGCCAAGGGGACACGGCATCTACGGGAGGCCGACCCCCTCAGCATAGGACTTTCGGTCGTGTAAGGCGAATCCTCAATTTTCTCCAACCCCCACACGCTTCGCGCTTTATTCCGTTTGTGGCTGACTTGAGCCACATTATGCAACCTGGCCGGTCCGTAAAAAAGTAGCGAGAAGCTTACAAAAGTCAGTTGGAGCAGTCCCTGAATTTCGGCCGGTTCGGTTTCGCACGGGCGTTGAGCGCGTTTTATCGGTGCCTGGCAGGCCTGGCCCGGTTCACCGCGGCGCCAACACCTGCGCGGTACGGGCCGGCAGGTATAGTTGAATCGACTGTTGTCGGTCCCCGCACGCCACATTTTGCCACGGATAGTGCATGTCCTTCGCGATGCGGCCCTGGCCTTCGAACGCCGCGTCGTCCGTGTCGAGCACCGGCCGATAATCCACCGCGTCGGGCACAGGGATGCGCAGCTCCGATAGCGAGGCGGTGGGGTGCCAGTTGAACGCGAACACCAGCGCGCCGCGCCGGTAGACCAGCAGCTTGTCGTCCTCGTGGGCGTGGAGCCGTTCGATGAAGCGGTCCTCGAGCAGGGCGAAGTCGATGTCGAGTTGCTGCATCGCCTGGTCGAACTGCCACAGGCCGCGGTAGCGCAGGTCGTCGCGGTCGGCGAGGCTCCATTGGCGGCGCGCGTACTGGTAGGAGAAGTCGTTGCCCTCGCGCGGGAAGTCGATCCACTCGGGGTGGCCGAACTCGTTGCCCATGAAGTTGAGGTAGGCCTCGCCGGCGAGCGAAAACGTGACCAGGCGGATCATCTTGTGCAGCGCCAGGCCGCGGTCGATGACGAGGCTCGGCGTGGCCTTGCTCATGTGCCAGTACATCTCCTGGTCCATGAGGCGGAAGGCGAGCGTCTTGTCGCCGACCAGCGCCTGGTCGTGGCTTTCGGTATAACCGATGTGCTTCTCGCCGTAGCGCCGGTTCAGGAGCGTGTGGAAGATCTCGCCCATGCTCCACTGCTCGTCGCGCTTGTGCTTGATCAGCTTGATCCAGTAGTCGGGCACGCCCATGGCCAGGCGATAGTCGAACCCGAGGCCGCCCTCCTCGATCGGCCGCGCCGTGCCGGGCATGCCGCTCATGTCCTCGGCGATGGTGATGGCGCGGGGGTTGATTTCGTGCGCCAGCTCGTTGGCGAGGGTGAGGTACGTCAGCGCATCGATGTCGATGTTGTCGCCGAAGTAGTCGTCGTAGGAGCTGAACGTGCGTTCGAGGCCGTGATCGAGATACATCATGCTCGTCACGCCGTCGAAGCGGAACCCGTCGAAGCGGAACTCTTCGAGCCAGTAGCGGATGTTCGACAGCAGGAAGCGCTGCACCTCGTACTTGCTGTAGTCGAAGCAGAGCGAGTCCCACGCACGGTGCTCGCCGCGCGCGCCGGCATGGAAGTACTGATGGCCGGTGCCGTCGAAGCGGTTGAGCCCTTCGTTGATGTTCTTGATCGCGTGGGAATGGACCAGGTCCATGATGACGCGCAGGCCCATGCCGTGCGCCGCGTCGATGAGCGCCTTGAGCTGCTCGGGCGTGCCGAAT
>JBMCXL010000390.1:0-3160 GCA_048621015.1 Phycisphaeraceae bacterium | reverse complement strand
GCGCCCTGCGCGACGGCGGACGTCGCCTGAAAGTCGTCGACGATTCAAGCATCGAGGTGGAAGCGGACGCCGACACCACCTACATTCGCTTCGAGTGCTGGGGCGACGGCGAACGCTTCGCCTGGACCCAGCCCTTCTTCGTGCGCAGCGAATAAGCGCCTCAATCAGGACCCTTCATCATGCGCGTCATGGTCATCGGCGCCTCAACACACCGCGACAAGTTCGGCAACAAGGCCGTGCGCGCCTACCAGCGCCAGGGCCACGACGTCCTGCCCGTGCACCCCACTGCCAAATCGATCGAAGGCACGCCCGCCTACGCCGACGTGCGCGACGTGCCCGGCCCGACCGACCGCGCCACGCTCTATTTGCCGCCAGAGAAGGGCCTGCCCGTCATCGAACAACTCGCCGAGCGCGGCGACGTGCGCGAGCTGTGGGTCAACCCCGGCGCCGAATCGCCCCCGCTGATCGACAAGGCCAAGCAACTCGGCTTCGAGGTGATCCAGGCATGCTCGATCGTGGATATCGGCGAAACACCGTGAGCCCGTTCAAGTAAAAGAAGCTCAGTTGCCGCCGATCGCCTTGGGCTTGTTCTTCGGCGACAGGTCTTCGCCCGCCGGGCGCGGGTGGTGCGGCCAGTGGCCATACGGATCCTCGCCGCGGCAGATAACCGCGTTGGCCGCCCAACTCGCCCGCAGGTTCTTTACCTCCGGCGGACAATAGCGGATCGTCAGCCCACAGCGCCGCCGATCGGAACGGTTCGGCTCGCTGCCGTGCGCGAGCATGTCCGCGTGAAGCGAAATCTGGCCGGCCTTCAGTTCATCGTACACCGGCTCGCCGTACTGCTCGATGTTCTCGATCTCCTGGCCGAGCACCGCGTCCTTGTCGGTCTGCTTCCATTGGAGGTGCCCCGCCTTGTGCGTGCCCGACAGGAACATCATCGCGCTGTTGGCGCGGTCCGCATCATCGATCGCCAGCCAAGCGGTGACCGTGCGCGCCGGCGACAGCGGCCAGTACGACGCATCCTGGTGCCACGGCACCGCCTTGGGGTCGCGGGGCATCTTCGCGAAAAAGTGCGTGCCCCAGCAGATGATGTTCGGCCCGATCAGATCCTCGACCAGATCAAGAATCCTCGGGTGCGTCGCCATATCGTAGATGCCCTTGCAGCGCGAGTGGTAGCCGTTGATCGCATAACTGTCGCGCCCGTCTTCGTGCATCTTCATCTCGGCGAGGATGTAGTCAAAATAGGCGCGGTTGCGCTCGACTTCCAACTCGTTGTAGATGTCGAACGGCTTCAGGTAACCCTGCTCGTTGTAAACGTCGATCTGCTCGCGCGTCAGCGTCTTCGGATGCGGGTTGTCGACCGGCGCGAAGTCCAAGTCGTCGCGTCGGCCGGGCTCGAAGCCGGTTGGCGCCTTGGTGGTTTCGTGAGTGTGGGAGTGCGTTTCAGCCATGGCGGAATCTCCTGTTTCAGGACCGCCGCATCGTAAGCCGTGCGTGGCTGCAATCCCATGCACGGGCCGAGCGAGTTTTTGGCGATTCTTGGCATTCGCGATAGGATGGGCGGCGGGAGAGCCGGATGCTGCAACTGCCTTTTGAATTGCTGGTTGGCGGTTCCTATCGCTGCACGCCGAGGTGGGGCAGCCGAGCGGCGCGGCTCGATGATTACCACCGCCTCTACCTGCCGCGCACCGGGCGAGCGTGGATTCAGCGCGGCGAAGCGTGCTTGAATCTCCGTCCTGGCCGCATCTATCTCATTCCCGGCTACCAGCCGATCACCAATGGGTGCGAGCACCGCCTCAACCTCGAGTGGCTGCACTTCCGCGCCGCGGACCTGGAGACGGAGCTGAAACTGGCGCGCCTGGCCGAGCCGGTAACGTGGTCCGCTCGAACATGGACGAACTGGCGACCGGTGTATCGGCGGATGGACGAGTTGTTCGCGAAACCCGGCGCCTCACCGCTGGCCGCGCAGGTGCAGGCCATGCTACTCGACCGGCTCGCTGACTTGCTGTCGCGCCCCGGTGCCGCCGCGCGCACGTTGGAGCAACTGCGCCCCGCACTGGCATACATGGACGAGCATTTCCGCGACGATCCGCCACTGGCCGAAGTAGCGGCGCAGGTGCACCTGAGCCCGACGCACTTTCACCGCCGATGCCGCGAAACCCTGGGCATGTCGCCGCGGCGCTACATGCTTCGAAGACGGATGGAGCTTGCCCAGCGGTTGCTGCGCCGAGGACAGATGAACGTCACCGAGGTGGCCGAAGCGTGTGGCTACGAGACGGTCTATCACTTCTCGCGCGCGTTCAAGGGGTTCCACGGCTACCCGCCGCGCGCGGTCCTGCACGGCGACATCCCCGCAGCGCCATAACGCGCCAACGACCGGTTTCGCAGCGCGTATCGCACGGTAGCGCGCCGACACGGCCAAACACGGTGCAGTCGCGCTGCACGAGCGCTTCGATCCTACTTCCGCCGCGCTCATGAGGGACGGCGCCTGTGCTGTTCACGGGCGCGGCGACCGTCGTGCTTTGCATGTCGATGCCACGGCTGCGCTTGCGCCACAGAGTGACGGTCACGATGAGGTCGTCGCAGGTGATCCCTGGCGATAAGCTTTGCCAGGTGATCAAGGAAATGATCGAAGGCGGGCGGAAACCGTTTGTCGCGTTTATTCCGTTTGTAATGACTGTGGGGTGGGTGCATGGATCAAGGACTCCGGTGTTTTTTAAACATGAAGCAAGTGCGTTTGCTGGTGTGGGCAAAACATGACTTGGCGGATCGATTTGAACCGCTCAAGCCGCAGCGGAAGCGCGCGGCGTCGGCCGCGCTCCCAGCGGCCCCGCGTACCCGTGCGCCGCCAGCGCGTCGCCGAGCTCGTGCTTGAGCTGACTCACGCGGCCGGGGCTGATGCCCAGCTCCCCGGCCAGGTCCGCCTGCCGGCCCTGGCCATGGGACGCAGCCAGAAATGTGAGCACCGCTTGCGCCCCGTCGCTGACCGTGGCGAGGACCGTCGAAAAGTCCATGCGGCGTCGCACCACCTCGGCCGGATCCTCCGCGTCGCGATCGATCAGGGCGAACTCGCGGCGCAGCGGTCGCGGCGAATCTTGAAGCACATCCAGCGAGAGCACAGTCGAGCGCCCCAGCCGCTGGGTGCGCTCGCTTTGCACGC
>JBMCXL010000389.1:0-3180 GCA_048621015.1 Phycisphaeraceae bacterium | reverse complement strand
GGTGAGCGCAGCGAGCCCCGCGGGTCCGATCGACCGCCCCATGCACCAGCAACCGTTCGAGATCGAGCGCGCCGGCCTCACGCTCCGCGGCACCACTTACCTGCCGCGGACCGATCGCCGCCAGCCCACGGTCGTCCTGCTGCACGGGTTCACCGGCCAGCGCATGGAGGCCGGCTTCCTTTTCGTGCGCCTCGCGCGGGCGCTCAACGAGCGCGGCATCGCCGCAGTCACCTTCGACTTCCTCCACTCCGGCGAGTCGGACGGCTCGTTCGAGCACATGCTCGTCACCGGCGAGGTCGAAGATGCGCTGCGCGTCACCGAATGGGCGCAGCGCCAGCCGTTCGTCGATCGCTCGCGCCTCGGCCTGCTGGGCTTTTCGCTGGGCGGGCTGATCGCCTCCTGCGTCATGGGGCGCAGCGATGCCTACCGCGCCCTGGCGCTGCTCGCGCCGTCGTCCGTGCGCAACATGTGCCGGTTCAGCGGCGACCGCGAATCGTGCGAGGACGGCCGACCCAACATCGGCGCGCACCTGCTGCACCCGCGCTTCTTCGAGGATCTGCAGACTCTCGACCCGTTCACCGAGCTTGCGCGCCGCACTGTGCCGACGCTGCTGGTGCATGGCACGGGCGATGAGACCGTGCCGCCCGACGAATCGCTGCGCTACGCCGGGGCGATCGAGACAGCCGGCGGCAGCGCGCAGCGCGTGACGATCGACGGCGCCGACCACGGCTTCGCCAAGCCGCGCTGGCAGCAGCCGCTGATCGAGCACGTGTGCGAGTTCATGGGGCAAACGCTGGAGTGAACGGCCGAACGCTCGGCATATTTTCATTTTTGAGCGCGTCGCCGCGAACCCTTATCATCACCCACCACCGCCACGAACCACAGGAGGCCTGCCCCGTGAGCACACCCGACGATCGGCGTTACAGCGAATCCCACGAGTGGCACAAGCTCGAAGGCGACACCGTCACCATCGGCATCAGCCAGTTCGCCGTCGAAGAGCTGACCGACATCACCTACGTCGAGGTCGAGCGCCAGGAGGGCCACATCGACAAGGGCGAGGCCTTCGGCGAGATCGAGTCGGTCAAGGCCACCAGCGAGCTCTATGCCGGCGTCGCCGGCGAGATCGTCGAGGTCAACCAGGACGTCCTCGACGACCCCTCCCTCATCAACCAGGACCCCTTCGGCAAGGGCTGGATCATCCGCATCAAACCCGACGACCCCGCCGAGGTCGACCAACTGCTCGCCGCCGCCGATTACGAGCAGAAACAGGGCGGCTGACGCGAAAACCGCGCACCAGCAGCGCCGGACAGCCGGCATACGAAGCGACGCGGCTCCGCCGCGCCAGGGCCTTGCCCGTTCCCGCTTGGCCCCGGCGCACGGCAGCGGTACGATGGAGACCGGTTTCAACGCCGGGAACTCCCCCTGCGCTCCACCCCCGGACCCCCCTGCCATGATCGTTGACGTGCGTAGCCGAATCTGGGAATCCACCGAGCAGCTCGGCCGCATGGCCGAGGCGCTGCGCCGTCGGCCCGCCGACCCGTGGGCCCGGCCCGCCGCCTCCGCCCAGGAGCACGCCGCCGCCATGGCCCCCGTCGCCGAGGCGTTCGTGCTCGGGTTCGAGAGCCAGCTCGTCGAGGCGTCCATCCCCAAGGAAAAAGTCGCCCGCTACGTCAGTCAGCAGCCGGACAAGTTCATCGGCTTCGCGGGCATCGACCCCACCGTCGGCCACCCCGTCGAGGAACTGGACGAAGCGTTCGAGCTTGGCCTGCGCGGCGTCACCGTCAGCCCCGTCGCCCAGGGCTTCCACCCCGCCGACACGCGCGCCATGGAACTGTTCGAGGCGTGCGAGAAGCGCGGCGTGCCCGTGTTCGTCGAGACCGGCATCGCGCTGGCGCGCGAAGCGCCGCTCGAATTCGGTCAGCCGCACCTGCTCGACGAGGTCGCGCGCACCTTTCCCAACCTGCGCATGGTGCTTTCGGCGCTCGCGCACCCCTGGATCGAGCAGGGCCTGGCGCTGGTCGGCAAGCATCCCACCGTCTACGGCGAGTTCTCCGACCTGATCCTGCGCCCGTGGCAGCTTTACAACGGCCTCGCGCTGGCGCATCAGCTCGGCGTGATGAGCCAGCTTCTCTTTGGCAGCGGCTTTCCCTTCTGCACGCCGGAGAAGGCGATCGTCACGGTCTACTCGGTGAACACGCTCGTGCAGGGCACGCACCTGCCGAGCGTGCCGCGCGAGCAGTTGCGTTCGGTCGTGGAGCGTGACGCGCTCAAGTGTCTCGGCCTGAAGCGCAGCGCCGCGCAAGCCGCCGCGCTCGAGCAGCAGTCCAACAACGCCTCGCAAACCATCGCGGAGGATGCGACGCGGTGAGGTGTCCACTGAGCCGATCGGCGCGACGCGCCATATCAACGCTTTCAATCGCGCTGCTGCTGGCGCTGCCGCTCGCCCTTGCCGGCTGCGGCGCCGCGCAATTCGGCCCCGTCGGCGAGTTGACGTTGCATCGCCAGACCGGCGCCGACGAACCGCTCGCCAGCCGGTTCGATCACGGCATCTACAGCTTCGGCGGCGACAACACGCTCACCATCGTGCTCCTGCAAGGCTCGATCGAGCAACCCCAGCGCGCGGTGACCATGCGCATGTTCTGGCAACCGACCGCCGGACGCACGCCCATCGACCGCGAAGCGACGAACACCACGATCCATTACATCCGCTTCGAGTCCGACGCCGACGGTCAGCCGCGCGTCGCGGTCTACAGCGGCGCCGGCTTCCTCTATCCGCGCAACACCCCCGGCGGCGCGACGTTCCACGCCGGCCTGTGGGACGCGACCCTCCGACTGACCGACACGACCGACCCGGCGACCGACCCCCTCGCCGGTCCCGCCGCCGTGCGCGGCAGCTTCAGCGTCCGGCGCGACGATGCCGGTGTCGCCCGCATGCTGCGCCAACTCAGCGTCGCCGTCAGTCACGCGCTGACCTACCCCCGCCTGGTGCGCGCCGATACCCCGTAAAGGCGTGCGCTCTGCGATATGTGTTGACGCCGGCGCAGCCGGCGCGTGCCCCCTCTCCCGCCGGGAGAGGGTTGGGGTGAGGGGATCGACTGCGACCACAAACGGCCGACGCGCGCGGCTATAGCGTTCTCAATCCAAGCGTAGCGTACAACAAGCGTCATCAACCCCCCTCCC
>JBMCXL010000388.1:0-3187 GCA_048621015.1 Phycisphaeraceae bacterium | reverse complement strand
TGACAGGGGGAACGCGGGGCTTTGCGCTGTCACGATAGCCCGCCCCCAACGGGGGTGCGGCGGCGCTGGAATACGTTTTGGGTGGGGATGACGGTGTTTGGGCGGCACCGCGTCCCCGGACTATGAGGCGGCCCCGTTGGACTTGTCGCCGAGGCTCGCTTCCATGTGATGGAGCTGGTCGGCGAAGGTGGTGTCGGCGTCGAGGCGGTCCTCGACGGTGCGGATCGAGTGCATGACGGTGGTGTGGTCCCGGCCGCCGAAGTACCCGCCGATCTCTTCGAGGCTGAAGCGCGTGCGCTTGCGGGCGAGGTACATGCAGATCTGCCGCGGCTCGGTGACGGACTTGTGCCGGCGGCGCGACTGGAGGTCGCTCAGGCGGACGTTGTAGAAGCCGGTGACGGTGTCGATGATCTGCTGAAGCGAGATTTGGTTGGCGCGGGGGGTGGCCTCGCTGGTGTCGCCGAAGGCCTCGCGGGCCAGGGCGAGGTCGATGGGGCGGTTCTGAAGCGCCGCGTGGCCCTGGATGGTCGTGATCGCCCCTTCCAGCTCGCGGGCGTTGGTGTCCACGTGTCGGGCGACGTAGTCGATCACCTCGGCCGGCACGTCCATGCCGCGCAGCTTCGCCTTGGCGCGCAGGATCGCGACGCGCGTCTCGTACTGCGGCTGGGTCACGTTGGCGACCAGGCCCCACTGGAAGCGGCTGGTCAGCCGCTCTTCCAGGTGCGGGATCTCCTGCGGCGGGGCGTCCGAGCTGAGCACGATCTGCCGCGCGGATTGATATAACTCGTTGAACGTGTGGAAGAACTCTTCCTGCGAGCGCTCGCGGTTGCCCAGGAAGTGGATGTCGTCGATCACGAGGATATCCACGTGGCGGTAGCGCTGGCGGAACTGGTGCATCTGCCCGCTCTGGACGCATTCGAGAAACTGGTTCATGAACGAGTCGCAGGAAACGTAAAGCAGCTCGACGCCCGGTTGCTCGTTGACGATGGTCTGGCAGATGGCCTGCAGGAGGTGGGTCTTGCCCAGGCCCACGCCGCCGTGGATGAACAGCGGGTTGTAGGCTGTGCCGGGCTGATTGGCGACGGCCACGGAGGCGGCGTAGGCGAGTTGGTTGTTCGGGCCGGTGATGAAGTTGTCGAAGCTGTAGTCGGGGCTGAGGACGATCTGGTCGTCGCTGAGCGGCGAGAGGCCGGTGGCGGTCGAAGCGCTGTCGCGTCGCGCGTCCGGGCGATTGTGACGGTTGGAGCGGCTGTGGCCGTCTTGGCCGTTGGCGGCGTGGGTTTCGCCGTCGGTCTTGTTGACGAACTGGACGGCGACGAGCTTGCCGGTGACGTGCTGGACGGCCTCGTTGAACTGCTGGCGGCAGGTCTGCTGCAAGTACTGCTGCTGCACCGTGTTGGCGGTGCGGACCTGGAGCAGGCCCGAATCCAGAGCCACGGGCTCGAGCTGCTCGAACCACTGGCGGCAGATCGCGCCGTGGCGTTGGCGCAGATACGTCATCATGTCACGCCAAAGGGCGGGATCGAGCTTCATCGCGCGGGACTGCAGAAAACGGTGCGTCTCAGGTGCGTACGTGGGCCGGCGAACGAAAGCCGGCCGGCCGGTGCGTTGCTTCTCCCTCGTCCCGCGCCGAGGAAAGGGCAGCGGAGGCGAGCATCGTCCAAGCTAAGGCCACGGGCGCGCGGTGTCAATGCGAAAGCGTTTGCGTTCACTGTGCGGTGGTGGTGAAGGTCGTATGGTATCGTGCCGCGCATCATGCATCCGCGCCGCGCGGCGCAGTGGGAGGGGGCGCCGATGAGCCGACCGCCGCTCGCGATCTTCGACGATGACGCCGGCCGCTGGGGACCGCTGACCGATCGCCGGCCGGTGTTCGACCTGCGCAGCGGCGCGCACACCACGCGCGAGCGCATCGAACGCGCGCTCGGCAGCGCCGAACGGCTGATCGTGCCGGCGCGCCTCGCGGAAGTGACCGCCGAACGGCACTCGCCCATCGCGGTGAATACGCCGTTGAACGCCGGACACTGGCTGCTGGTCAACGGCCGCTGGCCCGCGCTGGCGGACGCGCCGCGCCTCGCAGCGTTGCCGGCCGATCATGCGCTGTTGCAAGCCGACGGCTCCATCGTGGCTGCGCATCTCCCCGCCGACGTGGCGCAGCAGTTGATCGAGGCGCGCTTCCTCGACTTGCCCGCGCAAGTGCAAACGCAACGACTGGAAACCGACGCGCTGCTGGCGCGCCCTTGGCACTTGCTCCACGCGCTGGAACCGGCGCTACAGGCGGACCTCGCGGCCAGCGCGCTGCCGGACGTGCGCGATGATCCGCCGACGGGCATGCACATCGTCGGCGCGCACCCGGTGCGCATCGCGCCGGACGCGACGGTGCTGCCGGCCGTGGTGGTGAACGTCGAGAAAGGGCCGGTGGTGATCGACCACGGCGCGCGCATCGAACCGTTCGCCGCGCTGGAAGGGCCGTGCTACATCGGCCGGCGCAGTCACCTCGCCGCGCACACCATGCTGCGCGCCGGCACGTCCATCGGCCCGCACTGCAAGGTCGGCGGCGAGATCAAGCACGCGATCATCCAGGGCCACAGCAACAAGGCGCATCTCGGCTATCTCGGCGACGCCATCGTCGGCCAGTGGTGCAACCTCGGCGCGGACACGAACGTGTCCAACCTCAAAAACACCTATGGCCCCGTGCGCGTGCAACTCGAACCGAACGAACCGCCCGAAGACACCGGCCGCACCAACCACGGCCCGATCATCGGCGACTTTGTGCGCACCGCCATCGGCTCGCGCCTGCTCACCGGCAGCGTCGTTGCCACCGGCTGCATGCTCGCCCTCTCCAGCTTCGTTCCCAAGCACGTGCCGCGCTTCACCTTCTGCACCGACGCCGGCGCATCCATCCACGATTTGCCCGCCCTGCTCGCCACCGCCGAGCGCATGATGCAGGCCCACGCCGTCCACCTCACCGACGCCGAGGCCGACCTGCTGCGCGAGCTTCACACCCGCGCCACCGCGCAACTTGCATAACGCCCGACGACAATGATCCCGCGCGTGAAAGGCTCGCGGACGCGCCATGCGCGGGCTTTGAGGGATGCAATCACACCGAAAGCCGCAGATGGCGACGAAGAAGCTTTCTGCGGGGTGTTCGCGCCGCGTTTCCAACAGCGCAACATGAGCGCGAAGCCGC
>JBMCXL010000387.1:0-3195 GCA_048621015.1 Phycisphaeraceae bacterium | reverse complement strand
GTATAGCGCCTCGTGCGGCACAGGTCGCGCCGCCGCCTCTGCCTCCAGGAGCATGTCCTTGATGGGCCCGCCGTCGGAGGTCGCCATCATCGACGCCGGGTGCTGGTGGTACCAGCGCACGTAGCGGTAACGTTCGGTGCGCACCGAGCGCGACGGACAGTAGCTGTAATGGTAAGTCGTCTCGGCGAACAGCGCTTCGTGCAGTTGCTCGCTCCACCCGCGCACCAGCGGCAAGAGCGAGGCGCCTTCGACCCACGACGGGATCGGCAAGCCGGCCAGCTCGCACACGGTCGGGAAGAAATCGATCTGCGAGACCAGTTGATCGAAGCGCCTGCCGCCGCTGAATCCGCTTGGCCCGCGCATGATGAAGAACGTGCCCAGGCCGGCGTCGTTCGGATAGCCCTTCATCCACGGCATGCCGGGCCCGTGATCGGTCGTGCACAGCACGAGCGTGTTCTCTGCCAGGCCGCTCTCGTCCAACGCGCGCAGCACTTCGCCCACGTACGCGTCCATCAGGCGCGTCGCGTCGATCTGGCGCGCCCAGTCCTCGCGTGTCGCCGGCGTATCGGGATAGTAAAGCGGCGGGCGCACACTCTCGCGGTCCACCGGCGCCGCGCCTTCGGGTAACAGTCCGCGCTCGCGCCCCTTCGGAAAGCCCACGCCGGCCGACATGAAAAAAGGCTGCGCCGCGCTCGCTTCGTGGCGCAGAAATTCCACCACTTCCGCGGCCAACTCCTTCTCGTTCTTGCAGCCGCCGTGGCTCTCGATCAGCTTCCAGTCCCAGCCGAACTGCACGAAGTCCGGTGATGCGGCGTAGACGGTCTGGTAGCCGTTGTGCTGAAGATGGTCGTGCAGCGTTTCGCGCTCGTCGCGGAACCACCATCCCCGCGGCGTCAAGCCGTGCATGCCGTTACGCGAAGGGCTGTTGCCGCAGTAGAGCGACGCCCGGCTGGGCGAGCACGTCGGCGCGGTGCAGAAGGCGTTGCGGAACATCACGCCTTCCGACGCGAGCTGGCTCAGGTTCGGCGTGGGGACGGCGAAGCCATGCGGCTCGACGAATCGGCCGGCGCCATCGCCGTGGATGTACAGCACGTTCAAGGGCGAGGCTTCGCTCATCGGCAGAATGCTTTCCGCGCTCAGGCAGAGCCACCTTCCGCACGCTCATCCCTGCAACGGGCGAGGGGAACGAACGACCTTCTTAATTCTCCAAGACAACTAATACAGTACGGCGATCGTGTCAAGCCAACGTCGGCCGCGCGCTCGCGAGCGACGCCGCTGCGATGCCATGGTTGTTGCCGACTGCACCCATGGCGTTTGCTGCGCTCATCCCGCGGCTAGTGAAATACTTGCGCATCACTCGCCCGGGTACAGGGCGCGGCTCATGATGCGCGCGAGCACCTGGCGACCGAGGTTGTTGGCGTGGACCGCATCGCGGCGCAGGGACTGCGCGTCCGTGTCGATCTGGTTCAGATAGTTCTCCCATGCGGCGCGGAGATTGAAAAAGCCGGCGCCCATTTCCTGCGCCAGTTCGGCGAGGACTTCCCGGAACCGCTCGGCCCGCGCCCGCCCTTTTGAGCCGGGCACACCCTTGGGGCGCGACACTGGCTGGTCGCCATGTCGTTGGCGATGCTGTCGCCAAGGATGAACGATGATGCACCTGCCAGTCGGCATCGGACGCCGATGCCTGAAGATCCAGAGCAAGCAGTGTCTCGCCGGTCACCGGTGAGGCGACCGTCATTGACACCACCACGAGCAGAAGATGCGCCGGCCACACGAACCGTTCACGCATTCGTTTCATGTTCATGCTCCTGAGTGCGCAGCCGGATCAAGCACGGGTCGCATCGGCCTGGCCATCGCCGCCACGAGGCACAAGCCACACAAAAATTGCGATCATGGCTGGCGTGGCGCTTCCCGCAGCAGCGCCCGTGCCGCGTCCCTGGGCATGTGCGACCAAGGCTCCGAGCCGTTCGGCCGGGGCTGGTCGGCGATCCGGACACCGCTGCGGCTGGACGTCTTCCAGCGTGCGAAATAGGCGTCCAGTTGATCGGAAAGCCGGCGCACCTGCTCGGCCCGCTGCGGCTCGTCGATGGCGTTGCGCGTCTCCCGCGGGTCTGCGGCCAGGTCGTAAAGCTCGTCGCGGAAGTGGCCGTTCGGCCCCGGGTAGCGCCGGATCAGCTTCGCCTCCTCCGTACGTATCATGCGCGCGTTGCCATACTCGCAGCACTGCGCGTCGCGCCACGGCTCGGCCAAGCGCTCGCCGCACAGCAGCGGCAGGCAGGAGCGCCCGGCGCTCTGTGCCAACTCGGCGTCGTTCCCGGACACGCCGGCCACATCAAGCAGCGTCGCGTGAAGATCGCAGTGATCGACAGGCTCGCGCCGCACCTGACCGCCCTCGAAACCACCCGGCCACGACAGCAGGCACGGCACGCGGATCGCCTCCTCCAGAAAGTTCTGCGGAATCGTGCGATTGCCCTTGCCCCACAGGCCGTGGTGGCCGTTCATGTGACCGTGATCCGAGGTGTACACGATCAGCGTGTTCTCCAGTTCTCCGCGGTTGTCCAACTCGTCGAGAACGCGCCCCATCTTCTCGTCAATCAGGTTCACCGCGGCGTAATACTGCGCGTTCGATTCGTGTACCTCGTCGGCGCGTTCAGGCTGCACCGGCTTGATCGAACCATGGCATGGCGCGGCGGACTCTCCCCCGAGGTCGTCGAAATCACACCGTCGATAGTGCTCGACCAGGCGCGCCGGCTCGCCCTGAAACGGCCCGTGCGTGTCCGTGTAACCCACGAACAGGAACCACGGCCGTGCCTCATCCCGCGCTGCGCCGCGCAGAAAACGCAGCGCCGCTTCGGTCAGCACCGGCGCCTGATGGCCGTGATCAGTAACGCTTTCGCCGTTGTCGCAGAACCGCTGTTCACCAAAGCGCGCGTCCGTGCCTCGGCTGATACTGAACCAGAAATCGAACCCCGCGTGCACCCGATCGGAGTGCCCGCAATGCCACTTGCCGACCAGTCCCGTGCGATACCCCGCCTGACGCAAGCGCATCGCGAGGTTCGTCTGCCCGGCCAGGCCCGGATGCGCCTCACCGTGGACGCTGCGCTCTTGAATGTAATCGTGAATACCGTGAACGGAAGGCAATGCGCCGGTCCAGAAACTCGCGCGCGCCGGTGAACAGACGGGACAGGGTTTGAA
>JBMCXL010000386.1:0-3197 GCA_048621015.1 Phycisphaeraceae bacterium | reverse complement strand
TTCGCGCTCTTCGCGGCCGCCGCGCGAAACTGGCATCGCCAAGCCTGCGTGTTCCCGTCGGTCCGTGTCGGCTATGATGCGCGCGGTGTCCGATGCGGCGCCGACAAACCGGGAAAAGATGAAAGGCTCGCCATGTACGAGCAGATGAAGAACCTGAAGCAGATGATGGGCGCGCTGGGCAACCCGCAGGAGCTGCGCGAGAAGTTCGAGCAGATCCAGGAGGAGCTGGCGCAGAAGACCGTCGAGGCCGAGAGCGGCGCCGGAGCGGTGCGCGTGACGGTGAACGGCCGGTTCGAGGTGAAGAACGTCACGCTCGATCCGCACATGATCGCCGCGCTGGCCGGCGAAGGCAGCGATGCCGACCGCGACATGGTCGAGGAGCTGATCGCCTCGGCCACCAACGCCGCGCTGGAAAAGGCGCAGCAGATGGTGCGCGACGAGATGAGCCGGCTCACCGGCGGCCTCAACATGCCGGGCCTGGAGAACATGTTCGGCGGCGGCGCGTGACGAAGCGGTGGGGCCCCGGCTGGCGATCCGGACTGGCGCTTGCGGACTCGCTTCAGTCCGGCGTGCTGGGAGCGCCCAGCGTGTAGCGCGGCTCATCACCAGCCGGCGCGGTCGCGGCGGTCGTCGAGCCCGTCAGGCGCGGGCGCGGCAGGGCGGTGACGCTGACCCGCGGGTCGGTAGCGCCGATGCGCTGGCCCGAGAGGCCGAAGGTGCCGCCGTTGAAGAACGCATCGCCTTCGCAGGTGAAGTAAGCGAAGCGGTACCGGCCGGGCGCCAGGTGCACGTGCACCTCCCAGACGGTCGGCTCGACCTGCTGCATGGCGGTCCAGAGGCTCATCCCTTCCTCGTTGTAGCGCACCAGGTAGACGCGTTCCGCGTGACGGTCGCGCACCTGGAACCGCCAGGTCTCGCCGCGCTGATATGGCATACCGGTCTCCCTCCCTGGACCCGGGCGCCGCTTGGCTTGGGCCGCTTGGCTTGTCGGTTCGGCACGATGCGATGGATCGGCCGCCATTGTCGTTGCGGGGCGGAGGGCGTGCCATAGGGAGCGGCCGGAATTCACCGTTTTCTCACGTTCGGGCCGGCAGATCTCCGTCGTCCGCTATCATCCGCCCGCGGGAGGTGATCGCATGGGCTCGCTCGTGCTGGCGCAACTGGACACCTTCGGCCCGCAGCGCTGCGAGCGGTTGAGCTACGACCAGGCCGCCGCCTACACGCGCGACCTCGCCCGGCATCATGACGAGAACTTCACGGTCGTCTCGCGGATGCTGCCGCGCCGGCTGCGCGATCCGTTCGCGCACGTGTATGCGTTCTGCCGATGGGCCGACGACCTGGGCGACGAGGTGGGTGATGCGCAGCGCAGCCTCGAACTTCTGGAATGGTGGCGCAGCGAGTTGGATCGCTGCTACGCGGACGAGCCGCGCCATCCGGTGTTCGTCGCGCTGCATCGCACGGTGCGCGAGCATGACATCCCGCGTCAGCCGTTCGCCGATCTGATCGATGCGTTCGTGCAGGACCAGCACGTGCATCGCTACGACACCTGGCCGCAGGTGCTGGACTACTGCACGCGCAGCGCCAACCCCGTCGGGCGGCTGGTGCTGTACCTGTGCGGCTATCGCGACGGCGAGCGGCAGCGGCTGAGCGACGCGACGTGCACGGCACTGCAGTTGACCAACTTCTGGCAGGATGTGCGCCGCGACATCCTGGAGCGCGACCGCGTCTACGTCCCCCGGGACGTGGCCGCGGCGCACGGTCTGGCGGTGCCCGCGCTGGTGGAGGCGGTGCGGCAGTCGGCGGCGGGTGGCGATCGTGACGATCCTGTCGGTGATGCGGCGCTGGGCGCGCTGGAGTCGGCGTATCAGGCGACGTTGCGTGAATTGGTCGGCCGCACATGGCCGTTATTCGCCGAGGGACGCAAACTCTGGCCAATCGTGGATCGGGACGTGCGATGGAGCATTCAATTGTTTACCCTTGGCGGCGAGGCGGTGCTGCGGCGGATCGAGCGGATGGATCATCGTACGCTGCGGCGCCGGCCGAAGTTGACCCGATCGACCAAGCTGATGCTGATGGGTCGGGTGTTGGTTGGTCGGATGAAGTGGACGTAGCGCCGGGCCGCGTCGCCTCCCACTGGCGAACCGGCACGCGGTGGGCAGGGGACCGTTCGATGAGCCAACCGACTGCGGAGGGCCCCGGGGGTGGTCGCGAGGGGGGCGTCGGAAGGCCGGCGGCCCAGCCCGTCTCCGATGCCGCGTTGCGGGCGTCGTTCCGGCATTGCCATGCCGTGACGCGCCGGCGGGCGCGCAACTTCTATTACGGTTTGAAGCTCACACCGCAGCCGAAGCGCTCGGCGTTGTATGCCATCTACGCGTTCATGCGCGCCTGCGACGACTTGGCCGACGGCGACGGCGCGGAGCAGCAGCCGGTGCGCGAGCAGTTGGCGCAGCTCGAGGGGTTTCGCCAGACGATGATGGACGCCGCCGAGTGGGCCGAGGGCGAGCGCTTTCCCGAGGGGCGCATCTGGCCGGCGTTTCATCACGTGGTGCATCGCTATCAGCTCAACATGCGCCACCTGCACGCGATGCTCGACGGCCAGCGCGACGACGTGATGCGCCGCGAATACGAGACGTTCGACGAGCTGTACGACTACTGCTACAAGGTCGCCTCGACGGTGGGGCTGGTGTGCCTGAGCATCTGGGGCCACGACGGCGATCCGCAGGCGAAGAAGCTGGCGGAGTATCGGGGCGTCGCGTTTCAGTTGACCAACATTCTGCGCGACCTGACCGAGGACGCCGCGCGCGGGCGCATCTACCTGCCGCAGGAGGACCTGGAGCGCTTCCGCTACACGCGGCAGAACCTGGTGGAGCGCGAGGCGAACCCCGCGTTCGAGCGGTTGATGATGTATCAGATCGAGCGGGCGCGCAGCTACTACGACATGTCCAGCCCGCTGGACCGCCACATCGCGCCGGAGTGCCGCGCCACCAGCCAGGCGCTGACGCAGACGTATCGGCGGTTGCTGGAGCGCATCGCGCGCGAGCCGCGCCAGGTGTTGCGCGGGCGCGTCAGCCTCGGGCGCAGGCAGAAGATGGGGATCGCGCTGCGCGCGATGTGGCGCCGCGTGCGCGGCGGTTGAGGCGGACGCCGCTTGCGGCTTCGCGCCGCGCCTGAACACCGGACACTTCCGCGAAGCCGCA
>JBMCXL010000385.1:0-3205 GCA_048621015.1 Phycisphaeraceae bacterium | reverse complement strand
GGGGTTCGCGGACTCACCCCGCGGCTTGAACGCCCGATTGGTCGCTGCGAATCAGGCGCTTACAGCGCATCGTGGCTTGTCGGTTGTTCGTCCTTTTCGCTTGTCTCAACCGGTTCGCCTTCCACCGTCAGGCGCGCGGGATGGCCGAACCAGCCGTGATGTTCGTTGTGTTTCTGCTCCAGGAGCTGCGCGACTTCGTGCATGGAGCCGTCGGCGCGCACCCAGCCGTCGTCGATGTCGGGAAAGTCGACGCGGCAGCGCTGGCATTTCTTGTCGCTGGCGAAGCGGATCGGGCACCAGAACGACTCGACGTTGCGCAGCATCTCCGAGCCCAGCGACCACACGCCGGTCATCCAGTCGCAGTAGAGGCACCAGATCAGGTCGTGGCCGACGAGGCCGGTGAACTTGTGGCGCGAGACGTTGACCCACTCCGCATGGCGATAGCGCGGCAGGCCGACCAGCGCGATGAGACACGGATAGACCGTCAGCTCGGCGACGCGCACGACCCAGAACATCGGCAGCACGACGGCGGTGACCCAGACGGCCGCGAGATTGCGCGCCGCGCCCACCTTCGCGTTGAGCACCTTCACGATGCGCGGGCCGCGGCGCGCTTCGGGGTGCGCCAGCTCGTGCAGCGCGGTCCACACCAGCACCGCTGCCACCTGTCCCACCACCGCGCCGAGCAGGCCCCACCAGCCCGCCCACACCGGGCCGACGATCAACGGCAGCACGGTGAAATAAGTGATCCACACGTCCAGCCCCGGCGCCTCGGTCATCCGCGCCGACAGCGATCGGCCCCACGCGCCCAATCGCGGCAGCAGGTGCAGCACTGCCGCGCCGAGCAGCATCGCCAACGCCGTCACTCCCGCCACCCGCGCCGCATCAATCAGCCCCGCTTGCCACATGGTTTCGCCCTCCTCGTGTCGTTGCTTGTCCGTTGCGAATATCGGCGGCCGCCGCTCCACTATAGGGGTCACGCCGCCGTTCACCGAGGCGCGGGGGATGAGAGATTCACGCACATCCGCTTGCGGTCTGGCTGGTGCGGGAGAAAGGGATGCGACAGGGCGGACCCCGCAGAAGGCGCCTGCGTCGCCATCTGCGGGCTTTGGGGTGGCGGCGGGGGTCAGTTGCCGCGGTGGATCAGGTAGGCGTCGTCGCGGCCGGTCGGCTCGAAGAGGTGATCGTGCTTGTTGTGGATACCGCCGTATTTCGTTTCGAAATGTGTCGTGTCTTCGGTGGTCACGTGATTGTCGTTGTAGCAGACGCCGCCTTCCCACTGGCCGCTGTTGGGTTGCGTTTGAAGACTGCTGATCTGGTTGGTGGTGTTGCGGCCGGTGTTGCGATCGCTGAGGACGATGGCGTCGGCGTTGAGGGTTTCCTGCCATTCGTCGTAGCGGCCGCCTTCTTTCGGGACTTGAAGCATGGCGTAGGAGTAGTGTTTATCCGTGAACGGGCCGGCGGACCAGGCGCTTTTGCCGGTGTTTTCTTTGGGACTGATGAGGTAGTCGGGGCTGTAGAGGTTGTCGTCCAGCATGAGGTGGAAGCGGTTTTCGACAGTGAGGTCGGTTGGTTGGCCGGTTTTGTCAAGGCCTGGGAAGTAGAGAGAGTTGCTGTCGGTTTCGTGCTCATATCCATAGACGAACAGGTTCTGATGGATGCCGCGGAGTTGGTTGTTGCTTTGCACCTGGCCGTTGAGCGTGCAACCCATCCGCCTGGAGGTCGTGAAGAAGACGGTAAGCACAACCAGCACGCAGAGGACCACGGCGAGTTCGAGGATCGTGAAACCGGTGGTGTGCGTGGTGCGTGACATGATGGTGCTCCCCTTCGCGTGAGATGGTTCGCTCGGAGGGGGCGTGGCGCCCCTGTGCGGGTTGGACGCGGGAGGGGGCGGTTGGTTCCCGGGGGGGAGAAATTTCGACAGGGCGACCCCGCAGAAGGCGCCTGCGTCGCCATCTGCGGGCTTTGGGGTTGGGGTGGGGGAGCGGCTTAGCTGAGGCGGATGGTGCGCCATTGGCCGCGGTCGGGTTGGGCGCGGCAGGCGTGCAGCTCGCGGGTGGCGGGGCTCATGATGACCGCGGCGTTGGTGCTGATGTCGAACGGCGGCGACGAATAGCGATTGATCGCGCGGTCACCGCCTTCGCGGTCGGCAAGCAGGCGCTGGAGGTGATCGATGCCGAGCGGGGCGCGGTGGTTTTCCATCAATTCGGTCAGGCGCTGCTGGCGAAAGGTGGTGGAGTCGTAGGTGATGGGCGCTTCCAGCTCGCGCACGGGATCGGTCAGCGCGTGGTTGCAGTGCGCGAAGATGCCGCGCTCGACGGGCCGGCGGCGGCAGCGGGTGGCGCTGCATTCCAGGCCCACCGCGCGGTCGGTGGCGTCGGCGAGGTAGTAGTAATGCGCGGCGGCGCGCGGCGCGTCGGTGATGCACGGCTCGGCTTCTTCAATCGTCCGGCAGCGCAGCGCGCGGTGGAGGATGCTCAGGTATTGCACGCCGAGGCGCGCGTCGCGCGTGCGCAGGTTGGTGTTGCCGGTGGCCAGGCCTTCGCCGTTCAGGCCGATGAGACTGAGACAGCCGGTGAGCGTGAGGCTGATCGTCTCGGGCGCATCGTCGGGTCGGCGATGGACGAGGCGCACGTAAGGCATGTTGTCGGTGGCCAGGTCCCACGTCTGGCCGATGAGCAGGTGGCCGTTTTCGGCGCTATCGGCGGCGGCGACGAAGGCGGAGCATCCTTCCGCGTCGGGGTCGTCGGGCACATTCGCGTGCGGGTCGGCCGCGTCGCTGAACGCGAGCACGTCGCGCAGGTCGGTCAGGCCTTGCGTGACGTAAAGTTGTTCGGGTGTCAGCGCGGCGCCGCGCGCGATGCCGAGGAATTCTTCGTAGCCGACCGGATCGTATTGCTCGGTGATCGGCAGGCAGCGGCGCGCGAGCGCGAGGATCTGGTCGGCGTCGAAGTCGCGCTGGCCGTGGAAGCGCGCGTAATCGATCGCGGCGCGCAGGCGGCGGTCGTACAGTTCGTGCGTCGGCTCGCGGCAGGTTTCACCGAACGCTTCGCCCATGCGGCGGGGCGTGCCGGCGAGTTCGATGAGTTCGAGGGTGGGCGTATCGTCGGTCATGGGCAAGCGATCGCTGGTCAATCTTACAGCACGAACTTACTCAGGTCCGTGTTCTGCACGATCGAGGCGACCTGCTCGTGGACGGCTTCCGGGG
>JBMCXL010000384.1:0-3207 GCA_048621015.1 Phycisphaeraceae bacterium | reverse complement strand
CCTCAACCTGCGCGGCCTCGAAGTCGGCATCGACGCTGGTAAGCTGCGTCCCGCTCAAAGCGGCGTCGGTGACCTGCAGGCGCTGCTGAGCGACGAACGGCGCGTCGGTGAAGACAGCGGGCTCATAAACCAGCAGGTCGCGATCGGTGGAAAAGTTCATGTCGAGGTTCCAGTGGGGTAGAACGTTGGTGTTGTTTCGTCGCGGGTGTGGAATCGGTCCCGGCGGCGTGTCCGCCACCGAGCCGAGGGTCGGGTCGCCGCGTCGGGCAGCGCGGCTGGGAGAGGCGAAGCGCGCGGACCCGGCATCGCGCTTCGGGGGGAGGGACGGGTCGTGAGCGGTTACGAGCTCGCCAGGCCGCGGATCAGGCCGTGCGCGTTCTCGTTGCGCAATTCGAGCGTGTACTCGCCGAGCACCTGCCCCGTCTCACGGTCGCCGGTGGCGGCGAGTTTCTTGAAGTGGAAGCTGCGCCCGCTCATCGGCAGCACGTCGATGCGCGAGCTGTCCAGCAGCAGCACCGTGTCGGCCGGCACCCAGCGCGACAGCACGACGCGCGCCACGCCGAAGTCGCTTTCGTACACGCTCACCAGGTCGCGGAAGCGCGTGTCGCCAGACTCGTAGCCGCGCGAGCTGGTG
The DNA here is from genome assembly GCA_048621015.1 of Phycisphaeraceae bacterium. Classification (GTDB taxonomy): domain Bacteria; phylum Planctomycetota; class Phycisphaerae; order Phycisphaerales; family Phycisphaeraceae; genus JBMCXL01. The sequence goes on along the minus strand of JBMCXL010000384.1, from coordinate 2,573 downwards.
ATGAAGCTGTTGATCCGCCGCTTCTGGAAGCCGCTGACGACGATGGTGTCGACCGAGCCGCTGGACTGCTCCCAGATCTGGCGCATCGCGTGGTTGATTTGCTCCTCGGTCAGCTCGTCGTTGCCGGCGCCGTCGCCTTCGGGGAAGCCGCCGGTGCCGTTGACGAAGTCGTTCGTCGAGAGGAAGGGGATCATGCCCTTCATCGTGCGGCGGACAGAAGTGCTGCCTTCGGGGTTGGACGCCGCGGCGACGCCGTTGATCACGCAGTTCTCCAGGTCGCGGATCAACTCGCGCAGCCGCTCCTGCTTCTGGTAGTCCATCTCGTCGGCCACGGCGATCTGCCGCGCCGCCTGCTGCGAGCCGGAGACTTCCACGGCCGCGGTGAAGATCTGCGTGTAGTTGGTGCGCCGCGAGCGGTTGGTGAATCGGGCGCTGGGCGCATCGTCGCCTTCGAGCGCGGCGTTGCCGAGGATGCGGATCACGTCCTGGTCGGCGATGTTCTCCGGCGTCGTGCCGCCGTAGCCGCGCGTCACGGTGAGATCGTTGCTGGAAATACCCGTCACGAGCATGACCTCACGGTTGCCTTCGACCTGGATCTGATCGCCCACGCGGAAGCGATCGCCGTTGGCGACGGTGAAGGTGGTTTCGCTGCTCGGGCTGCTGATGCTGCCGTCGTTGATGGTGTCGGTGTTCGGCAGCAGCTCGTCTTCGAGCCATTCATGCACGGTGCTCATCGCCGCGCGGCGCGGGTCGCCGAGGTGATCGAGCAGCGGCGTTTCGTACGGACTGACGATGCCGATGATGTCGCTGACGTCCTCGGCGATCTCGGGGAGCGTGCTGCCGGCGGAATAGGTGGCTTTGCCAGTGAAAGACATGGGTGACTCCGGAAAAGGGTGAGGGTGGGTTTGTGTGGAACTTGAAACGTGGAACTTGACGCTATTTCTGCCTGCGCATGCGCAGGTAGTGCAGCAGATCGCGACGGTCGCCGGTGGTCACGGCGCGCTCGGCCGCTTCTTCGACGGGTGCGCCACCGCTTTCCCGCGCCGCCATCGCGCCGCTGGCGGTGGTGATGCTCTGGCGAAACAGGAACGGCTTGCTGCGGCGCAGGTCTTCGACAGCGAGCTTCACATCCGGCTCGCTCATCTGCTCCACCGCGCGCTCCGTCAGCAGCCGGGCCGTCTCTAGATCGACCGCCTCGGCCTCGGACAGCATCGCGTCGATGTGCTGCCGCCGTTCGAGATGCGAAACGGTCTGCTGCGCTTCGGCGAGCTGCTGCTGGAGCTGATCGAGTCGGCCGTTGAGTTCGCCGATCTGCTGCTCGGCCGCCTGGGCCCGCTTGCGATAACGGATCGCTTCGGTCACGGGGACGAGCTTTTCACCCTGCTCGTCGCCAGAGACGGGTGTGCCGGTTGCAACGGGCGCGTCCGGCGATGCTTCGTCGTTCTGCTGAACGGGGGTGGTAACGTCGGTCATCGTGTGCTCCTGTTCGAGAAGTCATGCAGTTGCTTGCGGGCGCGACTGCCAAGCCGCAAGCGGCTGCGCGTCAGCCTGTACCGCCGGTGTAGCCCAGTTCCGCGAGCACCTGCTCGCGCGGCACACCGAGTTCCAGCTTGCGCTGCGCATTGGCGAGGCGCTGTGTTTCGTTGTCGGGCAGTGCGTTGGGCCATTCGAGGCGCACGCGGCGCTCGTCCGGTGTGTTGGGGAGCAGGCCGTGGACGTCGGCCGCGTGCAGGATCAGGTCGCAGAGGCGCTGAAGGCCGGCGCCGTAGGTGATGCGCTTTTTCTCCGTCTTGGCCAGCAGGCCCATCATCACGATGCGCAGCGCGTTCTCGCTGGTGAGATTGCCGACCTTGTCGCGGATCATGCCCGCGGCCACGGGCGGCACGCCGGAGGTCTTGTCCAGCGCATCGCGAATCTCGTTGATGTGCGTTTCCTCGGAAGGGTTGTGCGCATCGCCGCCGAACTCCTCGATGGCGGCCTCGGTGTTGTCGGTGGACCACATCTGCCCCGGGCCGACGGGGCGCTCGGTGAAGCGCTCGATGCCCTTGCCGAGGTACATCTTGAAGCTCTGGAACGTGACGCGATTGGCGCGGTCGGAGAGGCGCGTGTTCAGCTCGTCCTGGAGCGGGATCAACGGTTCGACTTCGCTGAGGCCTTCGTAGAACAACGGCTGCGGGAGATTCTGGATGTGCACCACCGGGATGCGGCCGAGGCGATTGACGTGGCTGGCTTCGAGCGCGCGCTGCGGACCGAAGGCGGCGCGCTGGCCGCGGTAGTATTCGATGCGTTCAGCGGTCCACACCTGGGTGCGCTCGGTGATGGCACGTCGTTGCATCGAGCCGCCGTGCAGGACACGGTCGCGCACGCGGGTGAGCAAGCCCGGCGCGTCGAGTTCGTTCGTCTGCTGGCGCACGTGCACGATGTAGGCGTCGAGCTGGCGGTAGTCGTCCGGGTTCAGCACGGCGATGGCGCGGGGGGCTTCGATGAGATCGAGCGTGATGCGCGCCGGGGTGGTCGGGGCGGCTGCGGGATCGATGTGCACCAGCACGTCGACGAAGCCGTAGATGTTGCCG
>JBMCXL010000383.1:0-3207 GCA_048621015.1 Phycisphaeraceae bacterium | reverse complement strand
CGGCGTTTGAGGTAGGTGCCGAGGAAGACGTCGAACGGTTCGCTCGTGTCGGCGAGGGCGTAGCCGATTTCGCGGGATAGGCAGCCGCGGCGGAGGCGGTTGAGGTAGTCGTTGAGCTGATCGAGGTAGTGGCGGCGCAGGGCTTCGGCGTCGGCGGTGATGCGGTTGCCGGTCTCCATGTCCTCGATCTCGCCGATGTTCTGAAAGGGAAAGGTCAGCTCGGCGGGATCGAGCATCTGGAGGACGATCGCTTCGTGCTTGCGGTGGCGTAGGTGGCCGAGCGCTTCGAGGAGGGTGCTGGCGGGGTTGTGCGCGGTGGGGCCGGCGCAGTCGAACAGGTCGGAGAGGACGATGATCAGTGCGCGGCGCTTGAGGCGCTCGGCGAGGTCGTGGAAGGTGCGCGGCAGGTTGGTTTCGCCTTGCGCGTCGGTGTTTTCGAGTTGATCGAGGACGAGGCGCATGTGCGATCGGCCCTGGCGCGGGGGGATGTCGGCGCGCACGGTGTCGCCGCAGACGATCAGGCCGAAGGCGTCGTGCTGGGCGAGCATGAGCTGGCCGAGCGTGGCGGCGAGGTATTTGGCATATTCGAGCTTGGACATGGCGCCGCCGTGGTGGTAGCCCATGGAGGCGGAGGCGTCGAGCAGGATGTAGCCGCGCAGGCTGGTCTGCTCTTCGTATTGCTTGATGTAGAGGCGGTCGCGCTTGGCGAGGACTTTCCAGTCGAGGTGGCGCGGGTCGTCGCCGAGGGTGTATTCGCGATGCTCGGCGAACTCGACGGAGTAGCCGCGGCGTGGTGAGCGGTGGTGGCCGGCGAACAGGCCGTCGACGACAAGGCGCGCGGCCAGGCCCATGTTCTTGAGGCGCGCCAGCGCGGCGGGGTCGAGGTAGCGCGTCGGGGTCGGGGTGGTGGGGGTGGATTCAGTCATCGCTTTCCATCAGCAGCACCATGTCCTGTGGAATCCAGCATTGGCGGCTGTCGGTCTTGATCACGAGCCAGCGGTCGTCGTTGGCGGTCAGCTTGCCGGTGATGGTGATGCCGGTGTCGTGCGCGCCGTCCAGCGCGGGTAGGCCGCGGCGCTCGAAGCGCTGGCCGAGAACGTCGAAGCGCAGGTGGACGGTGCATTCCTCATCGATCAGTTTCGTGAGCAGCGCGTTGTTGTGGTGCGGTGGTTTGGTTTCCTGTGCGCTGCCGTGGTGCAGGGGGCCGACGATGCCGAGGGCGATCAGCACGATTCCCGCGGTGATGGTGAGGCGCTGCATGGTTTCCCCTCCGTGGGTTGCGTTGCGGGCATTGAAGCGTCCATGCCGGCGTCAGGCGTTGGCGAGCGCGTCGTATTCCTCCGGCGTGGGCTCGCCGACATCGCGCAGCAGGTCGCGGACGATCTGGTCGGCGTCGATGCCCTGGGCCTCGGCGTGGTAATTCGGAATGATGCGGTGGCGCATGACCAGCGGCGCGACCTGGCGCACGTGCTCGGTGGTGACGTTGTATTCACCGAGCAGCGCGGCGCGGGCGCGCGCCGCGAGCGTGAGATACTGCACGCCGCGCGTGCCGATGCCCCAGGTGACCATCTCCTTGACGAACGCGGGCGCGATCTCGTCGTCCGGCCGCGTGGAGCGGCCGAGCTTGAGGCTGTACAGCGCTACGTGATCGGATATCGGCACCTGCCGAATCACTTTCTGCAAGCGCACGATGTCCTCACCGCTGAGCACCTTGCTCACCCGCCCGTCACCGTCGGCGGGCGCATCCCTGACGATGGCCAGCTCGTCCTTCGGCTTCGGATAGCTCACCTTCAGCATGAACATGAACCGATCGAGCTGCGCCTCGGGCAAGGGATACGTACCCTCCTGCTCAATCGGGTTCTGCGTCGCAAGCACGAAGAACGGCTCGGGCAGTTCATACGTCTTGCCCGCGCTGGTCACCTGGCGCTCCTGCATCGCCTGGAGCAGCGCGGCCTGCGTCTTCGGCGGCGTGCGGTTGATCTCGTCGGCGAGCAGGATGTTGGTGAAGACCGGGCCTTCGACGAAGCGGAACGCGCGCTCGCCGGTCGAACGATCTTGTTCAAAAACTTCCGTGCCGGTGATGTCGGCCGGCATGAGATCGGGCGTGAACTGGATGCGGTTGAAGCCGACGTCGATCGCGCGGGCGATGGTCTGCACCATCAACGTCTTGGCCAGGCCCGGCACGCCGATCATCAGCGCGTGGCCGCGCGCGAAGATGGCCATCAGCAAGTCGTCGACGACGTCCTCCTGGCCGATGATGACGCTGCCGATCTGCTCGCGCAGCTTCCGGCGCGCTTCGCCGAGGGTTTGCAGTGCCTCGGCGTCGATCTCCTGCGTCGCGGTGGTGTTGCCGAACGATTTACCGGAGAGCTTGGTCATGGCGGTGTTCCGGGGATTAGGGATTGGGGATTAGGGTTTAGGGGGTGGGGCTTGCAATGGAGCTTCCCTGGCAACCCCCAACCCCTAATCCCTAACCCCCAACCCCTCTTGTTCAATGTTGCAGTGCATAACAAAGCACGTTCAGGGTGAGCTTACGCGCCTTGCGCTGTCGACGTTTTGTCAGGTTCGCTCGTGGGACATCCGAATGACACCTTGTTGCCGTCGGGATCGTGAACGACGAAGTCTCTCATGCCATAGGGGTAGTCCTGCGGCTCGCCACCAACGGTTGCACCTCGCGCGGTAATCTCACTGTAGAAGTCATCGACCTCATCGCAAAAGATGTAGATGCCGCCGGAGCCCGGTGCGGCGGTGTTGGGGTTGCCTTGCTGTGAAAGGTGGATCAAGGCGCGATCACGCTCGATGCTGGCATAGTTGTCGAAGCGGAACTCTTGGGTGAAGCCGAGCACTTCCGTAAAGTAGCGAAGCGACTGGTCGATATCGCGAACGGGTAGAACGGTGGCGGCGGCCGTGATCTTCATGAGCAGATCCTTTGTTTTCCGGCTGCGGTCAATGTTGCAGTGCGTAGCAAAGCACGTTCAGCGCGAGCTTGCGCGCCGAGTCGGCGTCGTAGGCGTTGGCGTAGGGGTCGTGGATGCCCTTGAGCATGCCGAGCGTGTCGTTGGGGGCGTAGACGATGGCGGCGCGGTTGTCGAAGGTGACAGCTTCGAGGTGCGGTTCGCTCGTCTCGCCCGTGCCGGCATGCGCGACTTCTTCGATGTCGTAGAGGCTGTGCAGCAGGGGGTGGTCAGCGGGGAGGCGCTCCAGTTC
>JBMCXL010000382.1:0-3215 GCA_048621015.1 Phycisphaeraceae bacterium | reverse complement strand
GCGCGCTGCTCTGTCACGACCGGCAGACCGATCTCACCGGCCGCGTCACCGCCTGCAACGCCTGCGCGGCGTGCAAGCTCATCCCACGCGACAGCGAAACCGATGCCGACGAAGCGACCGGCAGCGCACACCCCGACCTGCACATCATCACGAAAGAGCTGGCGCGCTATAGCGACGACGCCGCCACGCGCAACCGCAAGCTGACGCAGATCCCCGTGGACGTGCTGCGCACCCACCTGCTCGAACCGGTGCAGCGCGGCGCACGCATGCGCCACGGCAAGGTCTTCATTGTCGACGAGGCCGAGATGCTCAACGCCGCCGGGCAGAACCTGCTGCTCAAGACCCTGGAAGAGCCGCCCGCCGGCACGACGATCATCCTCATCACCGCCAGCGAGGATCGCCTGCTGCCGACGATCCGCAGCCGCTGCCATCGCATCGCGTTCGTGCCGCTGCCCGACGAAACCGTGCAGCAGTGGCTACACGAGCACGCGCCGGACCTGATCGAGCGCGATCGCCAATGGCTGATCGAGTTCGCCGGCGGCAGCCTCGGGCGCGCGCAACTGGCGATCGACTACAACCTCACCGAATGGGCCGAGACCGTCATTCCCGCGCTGGAGCGCATCGTCCAGGGCCAGCCCAGCGGCGCGCTCGGCCAGCAGATCGCCGAGCGCATCGACACCTTTGCCAAGGAATGGGTCAACGCCCACGCCAACGCCTCCAAGGAAGCGGCCAACAAGCTCGCGGCCGACCTGATGGGCGCGCTGCTCGCCGCGCGGGCACGCCGGCGCGTGCGCGAGCTGGCGGACCAGTGCGAGCCGGGCGATCCGTGGTCACACGAAGCGGCGCTGGCGCCGTGGCTCGGCGTGATCGACGCGGTCGAGCGCATGCGCGAATTGCTGGCGAGCAACGTCAACCTCTCGCTGGCGTGCGATCACCTGGTGGCGCAGATGTCGAATGTCAGAGGCGCGAATGTCGGATGACCGGTGACGCGCCACGAAACCGTCTCGCCGCTTGCGGCTTAGCGCAGCGCCTGAACACCGGGCATCCACGCTAAGCCGCAAGCGGCGGGCGCCAGCGCGTGGCGATTCGTCACTCGACGTTGAAGCATGCCGTCGGCATTCGTGCATTTGGCACTCGACATTCACAGGAACTCCCATGTCCTGGCTGGCTCTCTGGCAGATCTTGCAATGGACCATCCGCATCGCCATGGTGCCGGTGATTCTGCGGCGGCGGTTTCAGCCGGTGACGTCGCTGACGTGGCTGACGCTGATCTTCTTTCTGCCCGAGGTGGGATTGCTCGTGTACCTGCTGGTCGGCGTGAGCTACCTCGGCCGGCGCCGCGCGCGCTCGCACGAGCGCATCGTCGGCGAGCGGCGGCTGCCGTCGTACCTCGCGGAAACGTATCGCGAGCGCCCGGAGGTGCATCCCGAGCAGCGCACGATGATCATCCAGGCCGAGCAGATCGGCGGGAACTCGATCCTCAGCGGCAATCACGTCGAGCTGCTGCCGGAGGCGGGTCGACTGGTCGACCAACTGGTGCGCGAGATCGACGCGGCCGAGCATCACGTGCACCTGCTGTATTACATCTTCTGGCCCGACGCGGTGGGCGAGCGCGTGATCGCCGCGCTCCAGCGCGCCGCGCGGCGCGGCGTGCAGTGCCGGCTGCTCGTGGACGCCACCGGCTCGCGGCCGCTGCTGCGGTCGGCGGCGATGCAGGAGATGCGCGCCGCCGGCGTGCGCGCCGAAGCCGCGCTGCCCGTCACGCCCTGGCGTCGCAAGCTCGCGCGGCTCGACCTGCGCAACCATCGCAAGATCGCCGTCATCGACGGACGCACCGCCTACACCGGCAGCCACAACATCGTTACCGACGACTACGGCAACAAGCGCGCGGGGCGCTGGGTCGACCTGAGCGTGCGCCTCACCGGGCCGGCCGTCGCCCAGCTTCAGGCCGCGTTCCTCGACGACTGGGCGTTCGAGACCGACGAGCGCCCCGATGACGATGAACTGTTCCCCCCGCTCAAGCCCGCCGGCCAGGTCGCGGCGCAGGTCGTGCCCACCGGCCCGAGCCACGAGGCTGAGACGTTCCGCCGCGTGCTCGTCGCCGCGCTGAACACCGCGCAGCGCCGCATCATTCTCACCACGCCCTACCTCGTGCTCGACGAGCCTTCCATGCTCGCGCTGGCGATGGCGGCGGACCGCGGCGTGCAGGTCGACGTGATCGTGCCGCGCAAGAGCGACCACCCGCTGGTCGAGGCGGCCGGCCGGTGGTATTACGACCAGTTGCTCGACGCCAACGTCAACGTGCACCTCTACACCGACGGCATGCTGCACGCCAAGACGATCACCGTCGATGACGCGTTCGCCCTGCTCGGCTCGGCGAACCTGGACATCCGCTCGTTCTACCTCAACTTCGAGATCAACGTGCTGCTCTACGGCCCCGAGATCACCGGCGAGCTGCGCTTCGCCCAGCAACGCTACCTCGCCCAGAGCCAGCAGCTCAACCTCGAACAATGGCGCGCCCGGCCCATCCTCCGCCAGTACGTGGAAAGCGCGGCGGCGCTGTTGTCGCCGATCCTTTGAGCGTTTCAAGTTCCAGGTTTCAAGTTTCAAGTTGCGGGCGCATGGCGGCGAAGCCGCCGGTCAACTTGAAACTTGGAACTTGAAACTTGAAACTACCCCCATGAAATATCGCCTGATCGGCATCGACCTCGACGGCACGCTGTTGAATTCGCGTGGGCGGATCAGTGACGCGAATCGCGCGGCGATCGCGGCGGCGCAGGACGCCGGGGTGCTGGTGGTGCCGTGCACCGGCCGGGGGTGGCGCGAGGCGTACCTGCCGCTGCGCGACGTGCCTTCGCTGGAACTGGGCGTGTTCATCACCGGGGCGATGGTCGCGGAGATCGCGACGGGCCAGAGCGTGGATTTCGCGGTGATCGAGCCGCACCTGGCGCTGGCGCTGGTTGAGCAGTTGCGCCGCGAGCCGGAGGCGGTGCTCGTCTATCGCGAGCCGGCGCTGGCGGGACACGATTACCTGGTCACCGGTGAGGGCGAGCTGACCGCGAACACCGAATGGTGGTTCCAGGCGACCGGCGCGAACGTGCACTTTCAGCGCCACGTGACCGCCGACGATCTTCATCATGCGCTGCGCGTCGGCATGGTTGCCAGCGGCGAGCGTTTGCCCACGCTGTCGCAGCAGGTCGAGCAGGCGTTCCACG
>JBMCXL010000381.1:0-3223 GCA_048621015.1 Phycisphaeraceae bacterium | reverse complement strand
TCCGTGACGCGGATGATCCGGTGGGCAATTCCTGAACCCGTCCGCGCCCGAACAGAACAATCCGCCATCCCCCATCCGCCATCGCCCATCCCCCTCCCCCATTCCTTCAAGCCGACCTCGCGCTCGCTCCGATAACAGAAACGCGGCATGAGCATCCTCGAGGCCAATCTCCAGGCGCTGCGGCGCAGCGTCCCTGCCCTGGCGCAGCGGATCGCGGACGCGGCGCCGGCGCCGCTGCAGTGGCAGACCGCGCGCAGCGGGGTGTGGACCGCGAGCCTGTCGCGGGACGGCCGCGACGTGCCGCTCGGCAGCCGGTTCGATCCCGAGAAGGAGGCGACGAAGCTGCTCAGCGGGCTGGACTACCAGCGCGATGCGTGCGTGGTGCTGCTGGGCGTCGGGCTGGGCTATCACGTCGCCCGGGCGGTGCGCGACATGGGCGACCGCGGGGTGATCGTTGCTTACGAGCCGGACCGCGCGGTGCTGCGCGCGGTGCTGGAGCAGGTCGATCATACCGCCTGGCTCGGTCGGCGCAACGTGCTGCTGGCCGACGACGAGATGGACCGCGCGGCGCTGACGCAGCGCCTCGACCGTTTCGCTTCCACACTCACCCAGGGCACGCGCCTCGTCACGCACCCTGCCGCGCGGCAGCGCGCCGCCGAGGCGCTGCAACAGTTCGGCCAGGCCGTCACCGACACGGTCGCCTACTTTCGCACCACCGTCGCCACCGCGCTGGTCAACTCGGCGCGCACCTGTCGCAACCTCGCGTGCAACCTCGATCAATACGTCGCCGGCGCGACGGCGGACGAGCTGCACAACGCGGCGCAAGGCTATCCGGCCGTGTGTGTCGCCGCGGGGCCGAGCTTGGCGCGCAACGTCGAGCTGCTGCGCGATCCGAAGGTGCGCGAGAAGGTCGTGGTCATCAGCGTGCAGACCACGCTCAAGCCGCTGCTCGATCGCGGCATCCGTCCCGACTTCGTCACGGCCCTGGATTACTCGGCGATCTGCAAGCGCTTCTATGAAGGCCTGCCCGAGCTGCCGGACGTGACGCTCGTGGTCGAGCCCAAGGCGCACCCCGCGATCCTCGACGCCTTCCCCGGCCCGATCCGCGTGCTCGCCTCGGAGTTCAACGACAAGCTGCTCGGCGAGATGGCGCGCCCGCGCATTCCCCTTAAAAGCGGCGCGACCGTCGCGCACCTGTCGCTCTATCTCGCGCAGCACCTCGGCTGCGATCCGATCATCTTCATCGGCCAGGACCTCGGCTTCTCCGACGGCCTCTACTACGCGCCCGGCACGGCGGTGCACCAGGTCTGGTCCAGCGAGCTGAACCCGTTCAACACGCTCGAGATGATGGAGTGGCAGCGCGTCGTGCGCAACAAGGGACACCTCAAACGCCTCGAAGATGTCAACGGCCAGCCGATCTTCTCCGACGAGCAGATGATCACCTACCTGAAACAGTTCGAGCGCGACTTCGCCGACGCGCCGCAGACGATCATCGACGCAACCGAGGGTGGCGTGCCCAAGTCGCACACGACGACGATGACGCTTCGCGAAGCGCTGGACCAGTACGCCACGCGCCCGCTGCCGAAGCTGCCCGAGCCGCCGCAGGCGCTGGACCTGGAGCGTCTTTCCGCACTGGACGATCTGCTCGACGAGCGCCGGCGCGAGGTGCGCGAGTTGAAGGCTACGTCGCGCAAGACGATCCCCATTCTTCGACAGATGCAGCAGCACCAGCGCGACCGCCAGCGCATGGAGAAGCTGCACCACCAGTTGCAGAAGCATCAGCGCCGCGTGCACACCGAATTGTCCTCGGCGTTTACGCTGGTCAACGCGCTCAACACGCTGGGCGCATTCAAGCGCAACCGCGCCGACCGCGCGATCTCGCACCTGGCCGGCGACGCCTTCGAGCGCCAGGGCAAGCAGCTCGAGCGCGACATCGAAAACCTCGAATGGCTCATCCAGGCATGTGACGAGGCGCAGGCGATCTTCCGCGAGGCGCACGAGCGCGTCACCGCGCGCCAGCGGAAACGCGCTGAAATGCCTGTCCACAGCGCCGCTTAACCACCATGACCGCCATCGCCCTCATCGCCGCCGACCTCCAACGCAACCGCTTCGGCGGCCCCGCGCGGCTGCATGAGACGATCGCCGGGCGCAGCGTGCTGGAACACACCGTCCGCCGCGCCGCGCGCATCAGCCGCATCTCAAAGATCGTGCTCGTCCATCCCGCGGGCCAGGACCCGTTCAAGCTGATCGATCGGCAGAAGATCGACAAATCGCTCGCCGCGCTGCCGATCGAAGGCGGCTTGGATGAGCCGCGCGATCGGCACTGGGCCGCGGCGCGCAAGTGGGCGCTGACGTGCTGGCGCGGCGGCCTCGGCGCGGCGACGGCGTTCGACGAGGTGCTGCCCGCCGCGCCGCTGCTGGCCGCGCTCGATGCGCATCACGCCGAGTCCGCGCTGCTGCTGCGCGGTGAATGGTGCGCCTTCGACGATCAGCTCGCCGACGCGCAGCTCGCCCAACACGCGGAAAACACCGAAGCGTACAGGCTCTGCTTCACGCAGGCGCCGCCGGGGCTGGGTTGCCTGGTGGCGCACCGCGCTTCGATCGCGCAGGTCGCCGAGCATCACGCGGCGTTCGGCCAGGCGCTGGGGTATCGCCCGCAGCGGCCGGCGCTCGATCCGATCGGCCGCGAGGTGAACATCGCGATTCCCGCGACGGTGCGCGACACGTATCGCCGATTCGCTTACGACACGCCGCGCAGCGCGGCGCTGCTGCGGCGCATCGCGGAGCGCCTGGATGATGCGTTTCTCACCGCCGACGCCGAGGCGATCACCGACGCGGCCTGCGCGGTGGAGGCGGACGATCCCGCGATTGCGTTCGAGCGGCTGCCGCAGCAGGTGACGCTGGAGCTGACGCCTCGCCGCGCGGTGAACGGGCCGATCACGCCGCAGCATCACGTGAGCTTCGAGCGGCCGGACATCGACGTGGACCTGGCGCAGCGCATCGTGGCGCAGCTCGGGGATGGCGAGGCGGCCGGCGATGTGGCGCTGCGTCTGGGGGGCCTCGGCGATGCGCTGCTGCATCCGCAGTGGGACGAGATCGTGCGCGCGGCGCACGACGCGGGCGTGCTCGGCATCTGCATCGAGACCGAGCTGCTCTGCGACACCGCCACGCTCGACCGTCTCATGACGCTGCCGATCGATGTGGTGAGCGTGCGCTTCAATGC
>JBMCXL010000380.1:0-3233 GCA_048621015.1 Phycisphaeraceae bacterium | reverse complement strand
GTCTTCCAGCGTGCCGTGCTCCCACCTGAAACGGATCGTTGGCCCGAGCGGACCCGCGCCGTCCGTCGGCTCAGTGATGCGCATCTGGTCGGCGGGCGGTAGATCGCTCGATGTGTAATCGTTGATGCTGAACTGCCACGTCGGGGATTCACCCGTCACCAGGTTGGCTGTCAACGACCACTGCCCCACGGCCATGTTGTGCAGCTCTTCATAACTGAGGTGGCTTGGCAGCAAGGATCGCGCCCACCGGCTACGGCGGGAATATAGCTTGCTTCCATCAGGTGCCTCAAGCACGAACTGATCGATCTCCGAAAGCTCATAGCCGAAGTCGTACGTGTTAATTCTGGAAATGCCGTAGGACACGCCTCCAGCGCGCGGCTGATGCGATTCGAAGCCCAGATCGATGCCTGCCGCGTGCGCCGCCGGCGTTGCGGTGCAGATCCACAAGCCCGCCAGCGCAACCAGTGCCAACCTGTATCGTTTCCCCCGGTTCATGTCTCGCCCCGTCAGAAGACTCCAGCAGATCGCCTCTTCCCTCCGCGTACAATCGCAAGCAGCAAATGCAGGCTTCGGCCGTTCTGACTCCCCAGGCCGGTTCTACATGCTGTACGAAGTGATACTACAAAATACCGCCATCAGCAACGGAAAAATGAGCAGACCGGCAGATAGGAGGCCCACGCTATGCGGCGGGTGCCACGAGCCCCGTCCCTCTGGACGCATCCCGCGACCAGATGTATAAAGAGGCCCTCCGTTTCCGCCACCCCCTGAGGATCGAAACCATGCAACCGTTTCACCATCTGCTCCGTGTCGTCGCCCTGCTTCTCGTGTCCGCCGCGCTGCTCGTCGGCGTCGGGTGCGGCTCGTCCGGTGAGACCGTCGAGTCCGCCGAGGCTGAGGAGCCCGCGCCCGAGATCAACCCGCGCGAGGGCATGACCAAGGAGGAGATCGCCACGATGTACCAGGGCCAGCCCGATCAGAAGACCGTCAACAGCGACGGCAGCGAGACCTGGCGCTACCACATGAACGCCGGCGAACGCTGGATCCCCTGGAACTACGGCTACCAGCCCGAGTACCACGTCATCCACTTCGACACCGAAGGCCGCGTCAGAAGCTACAGCCTCAACGACTGACGCCCCCTCGGCGCAGCCCGCGACCGGCGCCGCTCGCGCCGGGCGTTTCACACGGCCACGAACCCCGCGCGGGCCTCGGGTTTCGCCGCCGCATCCAGGATGCGCCGGATCGCCAGCGTTTCGGCGCGGTCCACGGCCGGCGCGCCCCGCTCGAAGAAGTCGAGGATCGCCGCCAGCGCGTCGCGGAACAGCGTGTCCGTGTCCACCGGCACCCATGCCGTGCCCGCCTCGCTGGTCACCGCCGCGGCGAACGGCGTGGGAAGGCTGGTGAACACGTTGACCACCGCCGTCCGGTCGCCGTCGAACTCGAGCAGCAACTGATCCTCACCCGCGCGGCCGCGGCGCATCAACGTGCGCACCTCGGGGCCGAGACAACTCACCGCCATCTCCACCGGATGGATGGCGTACTCGTCGAACGACCGCCCACCGCCCCACGTCACCATGTGCCGCACCGCGCCCGCCTGCCGCGCATGCGCCTGCACGGCCGTGTAGCGCAGCGCCGAGCTGCTCTGCATCGGCGCGCCGTGCTCGTCGGCGAGCTCGAACAGCCGCTGCGCCGTGGCCGTGTCCGGCGCGAACGTCTTGTCCACGAACGTCGGCTTGCCGCGCGGCAGGACCTGCTCGCACAGCGGCAGGTGTGTCTCCGGCGTGCCGGGCGCGAGCACCATGTAACAGTCCACCGCCTCGTCCAACGCGGCGACATTCTCAAAGTAAGGCACGCCCTGCCGCTGCGCCCATGCGCGACCGGCTTCATCCTGAAGGGCCGTGCAGCCGGCGATCTCGAAACCGCGATCGCTCAACGTCTCGCGCAGCAGCTTCAGATAGACATCGGCGTGGAAGTTGTTCAGGTCGTCATCGACGTAACCGATACGCGTGCGCGGCATGGCAGGTTTCCTTGTAGGTCAGGTGCCGCACAGTGTATGGAAGATGAAACGCCCGCCCAAACGAGCCGCGCGGGTCAGCGCAGCGAAGCCTGCTGGTGTGCGCGCGGCTATCCACGCCGTTCGCGGACTCATTCGCGCGGCTTGGTGGGCAGGTTGATGCAGCGCGGGTGGAGGCGGATCGACAGGTGCGCGACGTCGTCGCCGCGCATCTTGCGCTTGAGCAGGTCGATCGCGGTGGCAAGCAGGCGATCGGGCTCGCAGTGAACCATGCCGTACGACGCCATGCCGTAGGTCCGGGCGCGGTCGGGATAGCCGCCGCAGACCAGCGCGTCGCTGGCGAGTCGGTGTCCGTGTCGGCTGTACGCGTCGACGAACGAGCGCGCCAGCGGCACGTCCGGCACGACGACGGCGGTCGGCGGCTGCGCCATGGCGGCGAAGTGCGCCGCCGCCGGCGCTCCACCGGCGCGCGCCTCGCCCGCCACATGCACCAGTGCCGGATCGAGCGGCGCGCCGCGCTCCAGGTGCGCCAGCCGATAGCCCATCAGCCACTGGTGATGCGACAGCCCCGGCGGCAGCATCTCGCAGATGTACGCGACACGCTCATGGCCGTGCGCCAGCAACACCGCCGTGGCCAGCCGCCCCATCTCCAAATCGTCCGGCCCGACGCTCGCGACGTTCGGCGGCGGCTCCGTCGGCTCGGTGAGCACCGACCCGAGCACGATCATCGGCGTCTCCAGCTCCGCCAGGTGCGTCAGCAGCGCGCGGTCCACGTGCCCGATCAGGATCAACCCATCCACCCGATCCGCCAACGCCATCGTCGGGCGCACCGCCGCCTGCGGCGCCCGGCTCTCCGCCGCGCCGATCTCCACGCGCGCGCCCACTGCCTGCGCCTGCACCGCCGCGCTGTGCAGCAGCGGCGCGTAGCTTTCGTCGTCGAAGCGGTTGCCGACGATCATGAACCCGATCTTCCTGCCCTGCAGGTACGCCTGCGGATGCGACGGGCTGCCCGCGCCCGGCTTGGTGTAGCCCAGCTCGCGGCAGATCCGCACGACGCGGCGCTTCGACTCGGCGCTGATGCTCGGATGATCGGCCAGCGCCATCGACACCGCCGACACCGAGAGACGCGCCTTCCGTGCCACGTCCTTCAAGCGCACGCGCGGCTGCTTGACCTGTGCATCCATCGATGCGCCTTTCTCTGCACCCGTGAAGACCGAAGAAA
>JBMCXL010000379.1:0-3235 GCA_048621015.1 Phycisphaeraceae bacterium | reverse complement strand
GACACACGATCTGATGATCCTCAGGTCGACCACATAAAGGTTTTCAACAGAGCAATACAGGTTTTAAGAGCCGGTGCACAACTTTCAACCCCTCCCTTGGGCGACGGGGGTGACGATCGCGTGCAAGATCGTCGTGCAGCTCCGCCGATCGCCATGCTGTGGGTCACGGCCCCTCGCGCGGCGCACCGCCTCCCGGCCGCTCGCTGAACAGCCGATCCCACGAAGTGCGCAACCCCTCCATGCTCACCATGCGCGCCTTGGGCGAGGCCAGGGTGCCGTCGACCTTGATCGCGACCAGTTCGTCCTTGAAGACGTTGATCATGTCCGAAACCGCGCCGAACGCGCCGCTGCCGGGGTTGCGTGCCACCAGCGTCAGCGCCAGCGCCCGCGTGGGCAGTTCCAGCGTGCCGGCGCCGATCACCGCGAACGTCGGCGCCTCGAAGCGGATGTCCTCCAGGTGCACCATCTCGCCATCGAGCATGTACCGCACCGTCGCGCGGTCGAACGCGCCGGCGGTCGGCAAAGTGAGGTTGGCCGTCTGCAACAGCGCCAGCGTGAGCGGCCGCTCGAACAGCTCCGCATCGTGCACGCGAAGCGCGCCGCGCCCGCGCCGGTCGGTCGGATCGTCGTATGCGCCCTCGATGTGCAGGCTCGCATCCATGCGCCCGCGGTCGGCGGTCGCCGCCTCGGCCTCATCGGGCTGCAGCAGCGGCCGCACGCGCGCGCCCTGCATCGTCATGTCCAGCCGATACGCACCGTCGCCGGCCAGCGCGAGCACACCGTCGCCGGTGATGACGCCGTCGTAGATGCGCCCGCGCAGCGTGGTGATGCGCAGCCGGCCGGGATCGTCGGCGTCGGAGCGCACGCGCACCGTCGCCGGCTCCACCAGCCGATCCGCGATGCGCAGGCGATCGGCGGACAGGCCCAGCTCGATCACCTGCCCCACCGCCCCGCGCGGGCTGGCGTAGGCCACGTCCATCGCGCCCTGCAGGTCCGTCACGTCCACGCCCAGCCTCAGCCCCGCATCGCGCAGGCGCACCTTGCCGTGGAAGGTCAGCGGGCGCGCATCATCCGTGTCCGGTCGCCAGCGCAGTCGGCCGTCGGTCAGTTCATACGCCCCCTGCAACCGCAGTCGCTCGACCGCCTCCCGCCACCGCTTGGGCAGGAGCATGCGCGCCGCGGCATTCGGCTGCGCGACCGAGGCGTCGATGCGCAGCGCCGCGTCACGCTCCTCGCCCAGCGCCATCTTGCCCGACACCGTCGCTTCCCCGCCCTCGAACGCGCCGTGCAGTTGCTCGACGGTCACCGTCTGGCCCTGCACGAGCGCCGTCCCGCTCATGTCGCGCAGCGCGATGCGCCGGCCGTCAAGATCGAACGCCAGCGCGCGCGGCTGGAGGGTCAGCGCATGCGCGAGCCCGTCCGCGCCGTCGCCGTTGCGCACCGTCAGCGCCGCGTCGAGCGCGCCCTCGGGTTGATGCTTCTTGAACGCCGCGGCGAGCCTGGCGCGCGTCTCGTGGTCCGGCGGCAGCAGGTCGAGCAGCGCTGGCTCGATCGGCAGGTTCTCGCCCGTGAAGCGCAGGTCGTGTTGCACGCCGTCGTCGCTCCAGGCGATGCGCCCCTCGGCGGCGAGCTGCGCTTCATCGCGGTGGCCGACGACGTCGCTGAAGGCGATCGCATCGTCTTCCAAGTGCAGCGCGCCGCTGAGATCGGTGAGCGTGAAGCGTCCGTCGAAGGGGGTGGCGGTGACCTCGTCGAGCCGACCGTCAAAGGTGAAACCAACGCCGCCCTCGTCGTTCGGATGCACGCGGCCGGTGGCGGTGATCATGCCGTCGGCGTGGAGGCGCTGGACCCAGCGATCCTGCGGCTCGGGAAGCGAGGCGATCAGCAGCGCGTCGATGGGCAGGCGCAGGTCGGTGACGGTCAGCGCGGGGTTCAGGCCGTCGTCGTGGGTGATGCGGCCGCGCACGCGTCCTTCGGCGCCGGTGAGGCCGCGGACTTGCAGGTCGTCGACCACGACGTGGTCGGGTGCGACGGTGAGGCTGCCGCCGACGACCTGCATGGGATAGGGCCAGTGCTCGAAGACGAGGCGTGCATCGGTGCTGCGCAGCCTGGTGGTGACGCGGGTGTCCTTGTCGCGGCCGTAAGCGCGTTCGATCCGGATGTGTGCGTTGACGCGGCCGCCGAGCGCGAAGGCGGGCGGGTTGTCCGTCGCGCTCTCGTCTTCGTCAGCTTCATCGCCGGGCCGACGGATCACGCCGCGCTCGAGGAGCTGGTTGTATCGGGTTTCGTTGAAGAAGGTGCGCATCACGCGGCGGTGCTTGGGCTCCATCGCGTCGATCAGCGGGTCGCCGACCTGCACGTTCTCGGCGGTGACGGTCATGTCCACCGCCGCGCCGACACCGGGCGGGGTGACGGTGCCTTCGAGGCACACGGTGCCGCCGTCGGGTCCGCGGCCGACGATCTGCTCCACGACCGCCTGCTCGTGCGTGAAGCGCACGCGCCCGTGTGCATCGTGCACGGGGAACGGAAACTTGTGATAGCGCCCTTTCGCTTCGAGGATGTCCACCGCGCCCTCGTAGCGCAGTGGTCCGCCGGCCTCGTCGCGATGCAGGCGCACGTGAAAGGCGAATCGGCCGGTCGGCTCGAAGCGCGCGTAGTGACCGCGCAGCTCGGGCGGCAGCACGTCGAGAAACGCCCGGCCTTCCGGCACGGTGAACGGCTCGGCGCGCACCGTGATATCCAGCGGCGCCGCGATGTCGAAGTCCTCCAGGGTGCCGTCGACGCGGTAATCCACGCCGCCGAGCCTGCCGGTGATCTGTTCGAAATGCAGGGCCTGGTCGTCGAAAGTGAGTCGGCCGCTCACCTGCGACAGCCGCGCGTCCAGTTCGTCCACGGCCAGCGTCAGGGCCACGTCCTCGACGACGGCTTCCGCGTGCAAGCCATCGTGGGGGCGATAGCGCACCGCGACGCGCGGCAGCGCGCCGCTGGGATCGAGCCGGTTCCAATGCCAGCGCACGCTCGGCGGCAGCAGGTAGCGCTGCTGATCCGTGAAGCGGAAGTGATCGAGGGTGGCGGCGAAGCGCTGCTGGGCCAGGTCGAATGTGCCGCGCACCGTCGGGTCGGACTGGCCGTCGCCGGTGCGCTGGCGCAGGTGGAAGCGATAGGTGGAGGGCCGGCCGGCCAACGGGCTCAGGCGACCGGCGAGGTCGAGGGTGCTGCGGGTGCGGTACTGGCG
>JBMCXL010000378.1:0-3250 GCA_048621015.1 Phycisphaeraceae bacterium | reverse complement strand
TCGCCATCGCGCGTGCGACCGAGGCGGTTGCTGGCGAGCATGTGCTCGTGCTGCGCGGCGATTGGCCGGGCCTCGAAGCGGGCGACACCGTCGAGTTCGACGAGCCCGTGCACGCGATCCTTGCGCAGAACGGGTCGCATCACCGCGCGATCCCGGTCACGGCGGTGACGGCCGGGGAAGGCGCCGTGCGGCTGCGCTGCGAACGACATCCCGGGTTCGTTTATGCGGCCGGCGTCCTGAAAGAGGTGTTCTCGCCATTCAACTCAGTGCGCGGCGAGGCGCGCATTCACCTGCCCGATCGCGCGCAACTGCACCGCGTCGACGAGGACAGCGCATGGCGGATCGTCGATCAGACCAGCCCGATCACACTGCTCGGCGCGGCGGCGGAATAGAAGAAACAAAGCACAAAAGGAGTGCACGGCAGTGATCAGCGACGGAAAACTCCGGTACGCCCTTGTCGGGGCCGGCACGATCGCGCGAAACCATCTTGAAGCGCTCGCAAAGCTGAGCGATCGCGTTGAGATCGCCGCCATCGCTGACCTACGCGAGGATGCGGCGGCTGCGTATGCGCAGCAGCACGGCATTGGTCGGACGTTCACCGACTATCAGCGGATGATCGACGACGTGCAGCCGGACGTGGTGGTGGTCTGTGTGCCGCCGATGCTGCACGAGCCGGTGGCGCGGTACGCGCTGGAGCGCGGCTGTCACGTTTACTGCGAAAAGCCGTTCGCCGCCACGGTGGCGCAGGGTCGTGCGCTGCAGGCGCTGGCGAAGCGCCACGATCGGCTCGCCACGGTGAACCACCAGCGCCGCTGCACGCCGCGCTACCAGCTTGTTCGACAGGTGCTCGAATCGAATCGCATTGGCAAGCTGCACCGCGCTTCGCTTTACTGCTCGTTCCGCTTTCGCAGCCTGGCGTACTACAAGCATGACTGGCGCGGGCGCGCGACGTGGGCCGGGGCGTGTGGCGGCGTGCTGCTCAACCAGTGCATCCACGAACTGGACATTCTGTTGTGGGCGTTTCGCATGCCGCGCTCGGTGATCGGCTACTGCCGTACGCACAACAGCGAGCTCGAGGTGGAGGACGATGTGTACGCCATTCTCGAGTTCGGCGACGATGCGGCGGGCATGTTGCATGCCTCGGTGATTGATGAGCCGGGGCGAAACATGTTCGAGTTCGTCGGTGATCGCGGCAAGCTTGAAGTCACCACGGATGAGATCCGGTTGACGACGCTGGAACCGTCGATCCCTGAGTTCCATCGCACGTGGGACAAGCAGTACGGTCGCCCGGCATCGACCACGCAAGTGCTCGACGAGCCGGTGCTGCCTGAAGGCGCGACCGAGTTCGACGCGATGCACGCGAACCTGCTCGATGTGTTGACGGGTCGGCAGCCGGCGTCTTCGCTGATCGTGCCGCCGGAGCAGACGACGATGGCGCTGGAGGTCACCAACGCGATCTATCTCTCCTCGGCACAGCGTCGGCCGATCACGTTGCCAATGGATGACGCGGCGTACGAGCAGTGGTTCGCGCAGCGCGCGGATGTCACCACCACGGCGGCGTCGGCCTGAGCGCGGTGGGCACGTGAGATGCGAATAGGAAGAAGGAATCGGCTTTGAGAACCGTGACCACGCAACAGCGATCGATCGACCATCCCGCGCTGCGGCAGCCGCGGATGGTCCCTGAGCAGCTCATGCCCGAGACGTTGCGACTGCGCGTGGCGCTGCGCTTCGAGGCTGTCGATGAACAAGTCTATGAACCCCGCGGTAACGAGCCGATGACCATCCCCGCGGCGACCCGCGGGACGTGGGTGCTGACCGTGACCAACGAGCACAGCGATATCCAAGAAGGGGGGTTGATCTCGTTCTGCGTTTACAACATCCAGCTCGCCCACCGGTTTCAGTGCACCCGCCCGCGCTGTCGCGACTATGCCACGCTGAGCACGGACAGTGATGCGCAGCTCGCGCTCGTGCCGTTCGGTCCGGTGGTCGCGGCGCATGTGCTGGTCGAGTCCGGCACGTTCGCGGTCGGCGAGCGATTCACGCTTCGCCTGGGCGACCGCTCCGCCGGCGGGCCAGGTTCCGAAGCGTTCTGGAGCGCCACCGACGCGGAGATCCGCACCGTGATCGACCCGACCGGCGATTGCCAGTTCCGCGAAAGCATCGACAACCCACAGCGCATCCGCATCACGCATCGAGGCGAACTCGATCTGCTGCGCGTGCTCGGGCCGACCGTGGCGGGCGTGGACGAGCCGTTCGACCTGCACGTCATTGCGTTCGACCAATGTCGCAACATCGTCACGGACCACACCGGCCGCGTGCGTTGCGATCTGCCGAAAGCGGTGCGCGATCTGCCGAGCGAGCTGCGCTTCGACGGCAGCGAACACGGCGTCAAGATCATCAAAGGCGTGCGCTTCAGCCAACCGGGCGTGCATCGGCTGCGCATGCGCACGGCGACCGGCGTCGAAGCGATCAGCCATCCGATCGTCGTGCAGCGCGACCCGGCGATGCGCATGCTATGGGGCGACATGCACTGCCACGGCTGGGGCGACACGACGATGTACCAGATGCGCCTGCGCACGCAGAAGATGGACCCATACCACCGGCACGTGCAGGCGCGCGACGTCGGCCGCTTCGACTGGGCCGCGCCGGGGCCGATGTCGCTTCCCGCAGGCGAGGCGGACGTGGTGTGGCAGGCCTGGGTGGAAGCGCATCGAAAGATCGATGAGCCGGGGCGCTACATTCCGTTTTTGAGTTTCGAGAACCATCCGCCGGAGGGCGATCGGCAGGTGATATTCCGCGAGGGAGGGGAGCCTTGCCCCGGCCACTGCCGCCATCCGGTCGAGCGGATGCACGCGATGTATGGGCAGCGGGACGATGCGCTGCTTCAGGTGCACATCGGCGGGGCCGCACCGGACTGGTCGCGTTACGCGCCGGCGCGGGAGGCGATGGTCGAGGTCGCCAGCGGCTTTGGGAATGCCGAGTGGCTTTTGCAGGATGCGCTGCAACGCGGGTACCGCCCCGGCGTGGCTGGCGCATCGGATGCGCACCTTGGCCTGCTGGGCGCGCCGCGCGCCATCGAGCCGATGCGCGGGCGGTTCGCGTTCCGCGCTGCGCCGATGAACCAGCGCGACACCGCATTCGGCGCCGGGCCGATCACCGCCGTCCGCGCACCGGCGTGCGAGCGCGACGCCATCTGGTCGGGCATGAAGCGCGGCAGCACGTACGCCACCACCGGCGCACGAATCTATCT
>JBMCXL010000377.1:0-3259 GCA_048621015.1 Phycisphaeraceae bacterium | reverse complement strand
TTCAGACCTTCACCCTCCCCTTACCCCTCCCTCAAGGGAGGGGGGTTGAGAGTTGGGAAACAGTCGCTCAGCGAGCCGGGCCGTCCTCGGCCCGGACCGCCCGAACACCAGAGCGGCACCGTGCTGGTCGCTGGCGATGACCGACCCGGGAACGGGCCGGCTCGCGGGGCGGGGTTGTCGCACATTCGTCGCTGACCCGCCCGCTCGCCCTGTTACAATGCAGGGCTGCAAGGAGTCGAGTTATGACCACCGTCCGCCAATCTTCACCCGCCGCCGCTCCCGCCGGCCGCCCGCGCACCAGCGCGCCGAATGTCGCCGTCGTCGGCGCCACCGGGGCCGTGGGGCAGGAGTTTCTCAAGGTGCTCGCCCAGCGCGATTTCCCCATCGGCGAACTGAGGCTGCTCGCCTCGGCGCGCAGTGCCGGCAAGACGGCAACGTTCCGTGGCAAGGATTACGCCATCGAGGAGCTGACCGAGGCGAGCTTCAAGGGCGTGGACCTGGCGCTGTTCAGTGCCGGCGGGTCGATCAGCAAGAAGTATGCGCAAGCGGCGGTGGACGCCGGCGCGGTGGTGGTCGACAACTCCTCGGCATTCCGCATGACCGAGGGCGTGCCGCTGGTCGTGCCGGAGGTGAATGCCGAGGCGATCGGCGAGGTGAAGGTCGGCAGCAAGCCGGGCATCATCGCGAATCCGAATTGCTCGACGATCATCATGGTGGTCGCGCTGGCGCCGCTGCATCGGGCGGCGACGGTGAAGCGCGTGGTGGCGAGCACCTACCAGGCCGCGTCGGGCGCCGGCGCCGCGGCGATGGCGGAGCTGGAGCAGCAGACGCGCGACGTGCTCGAAGGCCGGCCGCCGACACAGAACGTCTTCCCGTTCCAGTACGCGTTCAACGTCTTCAGCCACAACTCGGAGATCGGCGAGAACGGGTACAACGAGGAAGAGATGAAGATGATCAAGGAGACGCGGAAGATCTTCGGTGATGAATCGATCCGCGTGGCGGTGACCTGCGTGCGCGTGCCGGTGATGCGCGCCCATGCCGAGAGCCTGAACATCGAGCTGGAGCGCGAGCTGTCGGAGGCCGAGGCGGAGCGGCTGCTGCGCGACGCGCCGGGCGTGGCGATCATCAACGACCGCAAGAGCAACACGTTCCCCACCCCGCTGGACGCGGCGGACAAGGACGACGTGTTCGTCGGGCGCATCCGCCAGGACATCAGCCGCGACGACCAGCGCGGTCTGGACCTGTTCATCTGCGCCGACCAGATCCGCAAGGGCGCAGCCCTGAACGCGGTGCAGATCGCCGAGCGCGTGCTGTAGCACACCGACTCCCTCTCTCTCCGGGAGAGGGCTGGGGTGAGGGAATGTGCGACAACCGTGCATCGGTAGCGCGAAGCGAACGTCCGGTTGTCGTTGACCCCCGCACCCGCCTCGTTGGACTTTCTAACGCGAATGCTGCATCGCCGGCTCGGCACCCACTCCCGGGGGGAAAGGGTTGCGTGCGTTGACCAGGCATCCTCCTTATCAGCCGGCAAGCTCGGTAAACCTCGCAATTCCATCGTTCTTCGCAGTCGGCACGGACGGGATGGCGTTCCGGAGCCTATGGTTTGAGTGACGAACCGTGAAACCGGCCGCCAGACGCCGAAAGGAGAATGCCATGCACCACCTGCACGAAGGCCAGTGCGGCCTGTGCCTGCACTTCGGCGAGCATCATCCGGACGACGACCAACTGGTGCAGATCCGCGTGAGCGGTGATGCGCCGGACGACTACGTGGACGAGTGCGACCATCCGAAGCATCACGAGCTGAATCTGATGGTCACGCCGATCAGCGGGTGTGACGGGTTCGAGTTGGATCCGCGCGCCCGCAAGGCTGCGTGAGACGGTCGCAGCACGTTTTCAGCCACAAACCCTCACGCCGCCGACATCCGCTCGCGGCGGCGCGGGGTGAAGATGCGCACGCAGTTGCGGCCGGCTTTCTTCGCGGCGTACATGCCCTGGTCGGCGGCCTTGATGAGCTGCTCGACACGCTCGAAGAAGACGTCCTCGTACGTCGCCACGCCGATGCTCGCGGTGACCGACAACATCTCGCCCTCGTCCGACTCGACGGTCTGCTGCTCCAGTTCGCCGCGGATGCGCTCGGCGAGCACCGCCGCGTCGCGCCGGCTCGTGCCCGGCAGCACCACCGAAAACTCCTCGCCGCCGTAGCGGCAGACCAGCCCCGGCTCGGGCGTGCAGCGCTTCAGCAGCGCGGCCACCTCGATCAACACGCGGTCGCCGGTCGGGTGGCCGTGGCGATCGTTGAACTGCTTGAAGTGGTCCACATCCATGAACAGGATGCTCAACTCGGCGTCCTGCTGAACGGCCTGCTCGAACGAGTCGGCGACGAATGTGTTGAACTTGCACCGGTTTGCCGTGCCGGTGAGCGAGTCGATGTAGACCTGCTCGACGAGCTGGCGGTTCTGCTGCTCCAGCTCGCTGGACTGCTGCTGCTGCTGAAGGCTGATCTGCATCAGCGCCTCGTTGGCGCGGGCGAGGATGGCGTCGGGATGCTCCAGCTCGCCGGTGGGCAGCTCGAACAGGCGCTGCATCTCCTTGGTCTGCTTGTGAATGGTGTGCAGGAGCTGGTTGGCTGCGCCCTTGTCCAGGGCGCAGAGGCGCTGCAGGCTTTCGTAGTAACCTTCCAGCGCTTCGCCGGGGCTGTCGCCGGTGAACAGGTCGGCCACGCGGTTGCCCGCGGCCACGGCGCGCACCAGCGGCGCGGTCGGGCCGTCGGCTTCCTCCGGCTGCTCGTGATGACGGATCGGCGCGACCAGCAGCGGCGGCAGGCGCCAGTGCTCGGCCAGCGCCGCGCCGAGCGCGGGATGCTCCATCCCCAGATGCTCGCGCTCCAGCTCGCACAGATGCGCATGATCGTCACCGGCCTCGGCGACGACCTGCGCGTACTCGTCGGGCAGCACCTGCTCCAGCGCGAGCATGCCCAGGTCCTGCAACAGGCCGCCGAGGAACGCTTCCTCCTGCTGGACGAGGCCCATCTGGTTCGCCAGGCTTTTGGCGGCGGTGGCGGAATAGAGGCTGCGCTTCCAGAAGCGGAAGTGGTCGAAGCCGTCGCCGTCGGCGTCCTTGAGGTTGTTGACCAGCGAGAAGCCGAGGGCGAGGGTTTTGACGCTGTTGAGCCCGAGCACGACCAGGGCGTGGGAGACGCTGCTGACCGCGTGAGCCTGGCCGTAGAAGCTGGAGTTGACGGTCTTGAGGATCTTGGTGC
>JBMCXL010000376.1:0-3292 GCA_048621015.1 Phycisphaeraceae bacterium | reverse complement strand
GTTTGCAGAGACGGCGGCGAAGCCGCCGGTCAACTTGAAACTTGAAACCTGGAACTTGAAACCAGTAATAACGCGGAGCCGATGATGGCCGAGTACGAGACAGATCAGGCGCGCCAGGCGGCGGCGGGTGGCGGGCCGTTGAGCGAACTGTGGACGCCCGATCAGGACGTCGACGAATCGGCCGGCGCGCATGATCTCGGCCAGGCGCTGCTCGATGCCGGCGTCATCACCCGCGCCCAGCTCGCCAACGCGCGCAACGTCGAGCAGAAGTCGCCCGGCAAGGACATAGGCGACATCGTCCACGAGATGGGCGCGGACGAGCCGGCGCTGCAGCGCGTCGTCGCGCAGCTCGCGGGGATGAGTTTCGAGCACATCGAGCCGAACCAGGTCGACGCGCTCAAGGAGATCCATCGCCTCGGCCTGGACTTCTGCGAGCGCAACGGCGTGCTGCCGCTGCGCGCCGCCGGTCAACGCGTGATCCTCGGCGTGACGCATCCGGATCGGCTGCTGGTCATCGACGAGGTGCGCCACAAGCTCGGCCGCGGCGTCAAGCCCGTGGTCATCTGCCGTGGCGAGCTGGCCGCGTTCATCGAGTCGCGCAAGGAGGAGGGCAGCGGCCAGGAGGAAGTGCCGGTCGATCAGATCATCGGCGACGTCGACGAGGACGAGGTCGAGGTCGTCGAGACCGAGGAGGAAGACCTCGATCTCGAAAAGATGGCCGGCGAAAGCCCGGTCATTCGACTGGTCAACTACCTGATCTTCAATGCCGTCAAGGAAGGCGCCAGCGACATCCACATCGAGCCGCACGAAAAGCGCCTCCAGGTGCGCTACCGCATCGACGGCGTGCTGTTCGACACAATGAACCCGCCGCACCACATGCACGCGGCGATCATCTCGCGCCTGAAGATCATGGCGAACCTGGACATCTCCGAGCGCCGCCTGCCGCAGGACGGGCGCATCCGCGCGGTCGTGCACGGCCGCAAGCTCGACCTGCGCTTGTCCACGCTGCCGACGGCGCAAGGCGAAAAGGCCGTGCTGCGCATCCTCGACAACCGCGCGATCCAGGTCAGCCTCGACGAGCTGGGCATGGACGAGGACACGCTGCTGATGTGGAAGCACCAGATCAGCCAGCCGCACGGCATCCTGCTCGTCACCGGGCCGACCGGCTCGGGTAAGACGACCACGCTCTACGCCTCGCTCGGCCAGATGGATCGGCAGCGCCTGAACATCTCCACCGTCGAAGACCCCGTCGAGTATCACCTCAACGGCATCAACCAGACGCAGGTCCACGAGCAGATCGGCATGAGCTTCGCCAGCGCGCTGCGCGCCCTGCTGCGCCAGGACCCGGACGTCATCATGGTCGGCGAAATCCGCGACACCGACACCTCGCGCATCGCGATCCAGGCGTCGCTCACCGGCCACCTCGTGCTCTCGACGCTGCACACCAACGACGCGCCCAGCTCCATCACGCGCCTGATCAACATCGGCGTCGAGCCCTACCTCATCGGCGCCGCCGTCTCCGCCTGCCTCGCGCAGCGCCTCGTGCGCAAGATCTGTCAGAACTGCAAGAAGCAGGTTCCACCCGACGACCACATCGCCGAGCACCTGGCCATGCACGGCATCAGTCTCGACCAGGTGTGGATCGGCGAAGGATGCGCCAAGTGCCGGCAGACCGGCTACTCGGGCCGCGTCGGCCTGTACGAGATGCTGCTGCTCGACGACGCGCTGCGCGACCGCGTGGCGGGCAACCCCAACGTCACCGAGTTCCGCCGCATGTGCGTGGAGCGCGGCATGGTCACGCTGCGCGAGGACGGGTTCAAGAAGGTCGCCAAGGGCGAAACCACCGTCGAGGAAGTGCTGCGCGTGACCGAGAGCACGATCTGAAATAACAGGGCCGCCGCTTGCGGCTTCGCGAAACCGTCTGGTGTTCGGACGCTGCGCGAAGCCGCAAGCGGCGACCCTGTGACCTCACACGGCTCTTTCATCGCTCCTCCAGCTCGACCTTCATCGACAGGAAGTCCATCAGGTCCTTCAGCGCCACGACGCCGACGAGTCGGCCGCCGTGCACGACCATGAGGCGCGAGCGATTGCTTTCGCGCATGCGCGCCATGGCGTCCATGGCATCGCGGCCGACCTCGATCGTGTTCGTGCCGCCGCACTGCTCCAGCACGTCGTGGACGCGCGTGGACGGCCACTGATCGCGCGGCACGTCCTTGATACGGTCCAGCGTCAGGCAGCCGACGAGGCGGCCGTGGTCTTCGCCGTCTTCGGTGACGGGATAGAACTTGTAGTGGTGGCGGTAGACGAAATCCTCGACGACATGGTCGATCGTGTCGTCGGGGCTGACGGTGACCGGCTCGCGCGACATGAAGCGGTCGACGGGCTCGCCCTCGAGCGCGCGGCGGATGAGAAGCTGTTGATACGACATCTGCGCCGCGCCGCGCAGGAACATGCCGAGGATGAACCACCAGATCGCGCCGACGAGGTTGCCGGTGAGCAGTTGTAGGCCGGCGAGCACCATCAGCGCGATGCCGAAGCCGCTGCCGATGCTGGAGGTGATGCGCGTGGCCCAGCGCAGGTTGTCCTTCGCGGCCCAGAGGATGGAGCGCAGCACGCGCCCGCCGTCGAGCGGGAACGCGGGGATCATGTTGAACGCCACGAGGATCGCATTGATGAGCCCGAGGTAGCCGAGCACGGCGGTGACGGACACGGGCGCTTCCAGCGCGCGGCCGATCGCCCAGCCCCCGGTGGTGACGGCGGCGATGGCGATGCTCACGATCGGGCCGGCGACGGCGACCATGAACTCGGCCTTGGCCGACGGCGGCTCCTGGCTCATCTCGGCGACGCCGCCGAAGATGAACAGCGTGATGCCGCGCATCGGCAGGCCGTAGCTTTCGGCCATCTTCGCGTGGCCCAGCTCGTGCAGCACGATCGAGGCGAACAGGCCGAGCGCGCCGATGATGCCCATCGCCCAGCGCGTGCCGGGCTGGTCGACCAGCATGGGAAACAGCTCTTCGCTGCCGAACAGGCCGACCGCCAGCGACCATGTCACCAGCACGGCGATGATGAACCAGCTCAGGTCGATGTAGATGGGGAAGCCGAACAGGGTGAAAAGGTGGAACCGTGGACCGAACATGCGCGCTTTCTCCCTGGACCTTCGGTGTGGTCGGGGGAAGTGTAGGCGGGGCGGCGGCGAAAATCCGAACCTTCGCTCCTTGCGTCGCTCAGGACCGGGTTAAGACCTCTATCAAAACCCCTCCCCCTTGAGGGGGAGGCAGGGAGGGGGTGAGTG
>JBMCXL010000375.1:0-3299 GCA_048621015.1 Phycisphaeraceae bacterium | reverse complement strand
GCACGCTGGTCGAGGATTGCGGCGCCCAGTGCGGCGGCGCGCAGTTCACGCACGCCCACGCCTTCCTCACCACGCACAACCGCCACGCGATCTTCAACCGCTCGCCGGCCGGCTGCGTGCCGCAGGTCTACGCGGCGCGCATTCCCGAGTTGTTTCTGGCGAGCCTGGAATAGAGCGTCTCACGGCTTGGACGCCGGCGCGTACTCCCTCTCCCTCTGGGAGAGGGCTGGGGTGAGGGGGCTTGCGGAAACCATTGACTGCTGCTGCGCGAGAGACACGCCCGGTCGACGGCAATCCCCTCACCCGCCTCGTCAACCCCTGCACGCGAATGCTGCAACACCTGCTCGGCACCCTCTCCCGAAGGGAGAGGGTTTCGTCGATCAATGCATCTCCGCGTCGACTGTGCCGATGGCGGGGCGCAGGTAGTTGAAGCGCACGTTCGGATGCTCGGCGAGCAGTGACATCGGCACGGACGTGTCGACGATGCCCTTGGAAATCATCAGTGCCGTGAGGCGGATGCCGAAGGGGTTGTCGTGGTGGCCGGGGTGCCAGATGGAGACGGTTTCGGCTTTCCACGTCTCTTGCGGGCCGACGGTCGCGGCGGCGGTGGGCACCAGCGGCACGTAGCCGCCGCCGGAGGTGCGCGCGTTCTGGATGACCGTCAAAGGATGCAGGTCGGTGATGCGCGTCTTGAGCTTGCGATATTCGCTGGCGGGCGGGGGTTCCTTGTCGTAGGGCGCTTCGCGGCGCGGCGGGTCGTTGAAGGCCCAGTGCTTGACCTCCCCCTGGCCGCCCTGCATCAGCACGCAGCGCACCTCGTCGTACGACTTGCTGTACGCATCGAGGTCGATCGGAAAGTGAATGTTCTGCTCCGGCATGCGCAGGTCTTCGCGGATGCGGTTGAAGCAAAGGTCGAGGTCGGCCTTGGCGAAACTGAGCGGATGGTCGGTCTGCACCGGCTTGCCGTTCTCGATCCACTCGTCCATGCCCCAGAAATGCGCGTGGCTGAGGTCGAGCTCCAGGGCGTTGACCATTTGCGCGACCAGCGGAAGCTGCTCGGTCGGACCGATCGGGCCGCAGATGCCCGCGGGGTTGTCGGGCGTGGCCTGTTTCCAGGCTTCGATGTATTCCAGGGCCTCGGCGTTGAAGAACGCTTCCCACGTGTCGTAGATGGTGACCGTGAAGCCGTCGCGCGAGAGCTGGGCGAGGTCGTCGGCGGTGAGCTTCGCGGCGTCGGCGAGTAGCTCCTTGTCGAGCGTGGTGTAGTCCCACCAGTCCGGCGCGACTTTGCTGAGTGGACGGGCCATGCGGTTTCCCCTCGATGCGTGTGTGAAGAACGTGATCGGGTCGAGATTGCCATTCCGCCGCTTGCGGTTTCGCACGGGAGTCCGGTGTTCAGGCGCTGCGCGAAGCCGCAAGCGGCGGGCACGATTCTAAACGGACAACGGCGCATAGCGAATCGCCAGCTCCGACGTCTCCAGCGGCACGCCGGCCTGCGCGCGGCCGCGCATCGCCGCGGTCGTCAGCCCCGTCGCCAGCAGCGTGCGCTCGACCGGGAACGGCTGACGCCCCGTGAGCATCGCGTCCTCGATGATCCGTGCCAGGCCCGCGAAGTGCGCATGAAAGTCGTCGTGACCGCCCATCACCGTTCGCGTGGCGTGAATCCGCTGCTCGCCTTCCCGGCGCACCGCCAGGCCCCAGCCGTGCACGCCGCGGCCCGCGTGCAGGTGCGTCACGCGCAGCCCGTCGGCATGATCGAGCACGATCGCGTGCTTCCACTGCACATCATCGAGCTGCGCGCCCGTCGCCTGCGCCGCCGCTTCCAGCAGTTCCGCCGACCATTCATCGCCGCGCAGCGCCGCGTCGAGCGTGTCGCCTTCATAGACCGTCACGCGCTGCACGCCGCGCTCCCCGCCCGGCCGCGTCTCGGCGTACGACTGCGCGAACTCGAAGCTGTGAAACCCATACGCCTCGAAATCGCCCGCGTACACCACCACCATCTCCGCCGGCCCGGCCTCGGCCAGCGATGGCAGCGCCGGCTCGCGCGGGCAGTGCGGTATCGACGACCCGCCGAACAGCATGAAACCCATGCGCTGCGCCGTTTCCACCATCTCCCGCGCCCATTCAAAGTTCCACGAGAAATGCTTGTCGCAGAACAGCGGCGCGACCTTGCCGCAGCGCTCGTACACCGACACGATCGCGTCGAACAGCTCCTTGCGCGGATACAGCTTCTGGCCGAGCTCGTTGTGCCCGTATTCGCCGTGCTCGCCGATCAACAGCACACCGTCCACCGCCAGCTCGTCCCCGCCGAGCGTCAGCGCCTCCGCCACGCTGTCCGCCAGGGGGATGTCGTGCTCGGGACAGAGCGTGTACACCGCATCGTCGTCGCGCAACTGCTCAAAGTACAACGAAGCGAGCTGCGTGCGCGGCCCCTCCCAGCCCCAGGCGCGATCGCCCGGCCGATCCTGCAGCCAGCGCCCCAGGATCACCGCGGCATGACTGATGCTGCGCGACTCCGGCCCGCCGTGATGCCACGTCGTCGCGATCGACGCCAGGCGAAACGGCGCCTCGGCGCCGCGCGGTTGCTTATTCAACGGAAGCTCCTTTCTCCTGCTTTTGCAGCTCGGCCAGGGCCGACTCCGCCGTGAAGCGCTGGCGCGGCCGATAGCCCAGCCGCGGCGCGTCCAGCGGATCGACGCTGCTCACATCGTTGTCCGAAATGATGTTGGCGATCGCGAAGCGTGGCCCCGATTCGTCCAGTGCGCAGCGCACCGACTCGACCATGTCCGACCAGCCCAGCAGGAGCCAGCGATGCCGCGCCTTGGCCACGCGCCGCTGATCCTTCAAGCCCGGCGGCAACGGGAAAGGCTGGCCGAAGCGCAGGCAGATCATCGCCATCCCGCTCTCGCGCGCGTACACCTCCGCCAGCGCTTCGCCGAACAGCTTCGTGCACGCGTACAGGTTCTGCGGCTGCGTCGGCGTGGCGGGCTCGATCGTTTTTTTTGGGTTGTACAGCGGATAGACCGTCATGCTGCTGGCGAACACCACGCGCCGCGCCCCCGCCTGCCGCGCCGCTTCGAACACGTGCTGCGTCCCCTGCACGCCGACCTGCATCATCTCGTCGTCGCGCTCCCACACCGGCCGGGTCCGCTCCATGCGAAACGGATTGCCGATCGCCAAGTGCACGACGTGATCCACGCCTTCCATCGCCGCCCGCGTCGCCGGGAAATCGCGGATGTCCACCGCGCGCACCGGATGCCCCGCCACCTCGCCCGCCTGCACGTCGGTCAGCACCAGCT
>JBMCXL010000374.1:0-3305 GCA_048621015.1 Phycisphaeraceae bacterium | reverse complement strand
TCTGCCTCGCGCTCAACTACGGCTCGCGCACCGAGATCGCCGACGCCGTACGCGCCATCGCCGGGAAAGTGCAGCGCGGCGAGCTCGCGCCCGGGGACATCACCGACCAGACCATCAGCGACCACCTCTACACCGCCGGCCTGCCCGACCCGGACCTGCTCATCCGCACCGCCGGCGAGATGCGCCTGTCCAACTATCTGCTCTGGCAGATCAGCTACGCCGAGTTCTACGTCGCCGACCGCTGCTGGCCCGACTTCACCGCCGCCGACCTGCACGAAGCCTTCCGCGCCTACGCCCGCCGCCAGCGCAAGTTCGGCACCGTGCTCTGATATGAAGCGCCGCGACTTGTCGCGTTCTCCAAGCGCCCTACGCCGCCCCCGGCCGCGCACTCACCGCGCTCAACCGCACCCCCGCTGCCATCCGCTTCGCCACTTCACCATCCTCCACCA
The DNA here is from genome assembly GCA_048621015.1 of Phycisphaeraceae bacterium. Lineage (GTDB taxonomy): Bacteria > Planctomycetota > Phycisphaerae > Phycisphaerales > Phycisphaeraceae > JBMCXL01. The sequence continues at coordinate 2,856 of JBMCXL010000374.1, read as the reverse complement.
TCACGCGCCCCGATTTCACCACGACCGTCGGCTCCGACCACACCCGCTCCACGATCACCACGTCCGCCACCGCGCCTGAACCCAGGTGCCCGCGGTCGTCCAACCCCAGCGCTTTCGCCGGCGCACCGCGGGTCAGCATCACCAGCTCCGCATCGCTCAACTCGCGCTTCAGCTTCGCCAACCCGCTGCGCTGCCGCGCCGCCTTGTGCACCTCCGCCAGCGCCGCCGCGCGCGCCGCTCGATCCGCCAGCAGCTCCAGCAGCGTCGGCACCGCACCAAACGGCCCGCCGTTGGGATGATCCACCGACATCGCGATTCGCGACAGGTCCGCGCTGCGCAGAATCAGCTCCAATCCCGTCGCCCACTGCACCGCGTTCACCGGGTTGTCCGCCGCGTACCGCATCGGCATCACCGACCACCCGCGCCGCTGCGTCACCGTCGCCCCCGTCAGCGCGGCCAGCCGCTCGCCCAGCGGATGATCGCGCGTGATCATCATCGCCGGCCCCAGCGCAATGCAGCCGCTGTCGCACGTCACGTTCTCATGCGCCGCCAGGTATTCACACAGATCCACCGCACCGCTGCACAGCGCGCCGTTCGCATCCTGCTGGTACGCGTAGAACTGCGCATGCGCCAGGTGCCCGCGGTGTCCGTTCAGCGCATCCAGCGCCTCCATCGTGTTCACCACGTTGTCCGGGTCGCCCAGGTCCGGCACGTGCAGATGCACCGGATGCACCAGCGGCAGGTGCTCGGCCGCCTCGGCTGCGAAATGGATCAACCGCCGCGGCGTGATCGTCGTGCCGCTCAACGGTGCATCCAGTCCCTCGGCATGCCGCAGGTTCACCAGCTTGATCCCGAACGCGCCGCTGCGCGTCACCAGTCCGTCGACGATCTCCAATGCTTCCGCTTCACCGTGATGCGCCAGCGCGTGTACGACCTCGTCGTGCGTGCCCAGCTCGAGCAGAAACCCCGTATCGATTGCCGGCATCCGATCCAGCGTCGCGTGCGCCAGCGGCACGTCGTCCGGCGGCACGGCCGCGTCAATGATCGTGGTGTATCCCAGCCGGAGATACGCCAGCGCCGTTTCGCGCGCCGCGGGCACCAGCGTCGGGTCCAGCTCATGCGCCACCGCCACACCGCGCGACGCCACGTGCGTGTGCATCTCGATCGCCCCGGGCAGGACGAGGCTGCCCGTGGCGTCGATCGTGCGCGCGGCAGCACCGGTCGGCAGCGCATCGACAATGCGGCCGTCATAGACGTGCACGTCGCGCACCGCATCGACGCCGTTGAGCGGGTCGATCACGCGTCCGCCGACGATGCGCAGCGCTTCGGTGTGGGTGGCGGTCGAACACATCGTGACGATCTTACGTTATCGCGTTCTCAATCCAAGCGTAGCATGCAGAAGCGCACTCAACCCCCCTCCCTTGAGGGAGGGGCCAGGGGAGGGTGAAGCGCCCGCCGACCGTGAACGCTGATATGCGAGGTGGTCGTGCGATGGTATTCATGCCCTCACCCTCCCCCTGCCCCTCCCTCAAGGGAGGGGGGGTGCGAGGCTTCTTTCCTCGACGCGCAAAGGTGATGGACCCGTGCGGCGTGCTCCCGCAGGGCGTCGTGGCATGCCTCGCGGTCGTGCCCCGTAGCGAACACGGTGCAGATCGGCCGCCCGCGCCGCACGCGCTGCTCGGCATCGGGCACGTCGGCGATCTGGTGATCCTCGAAATGCTCGTACAGGTCGCATGTCTCGACGTCTTGCTGCGCGAAGACGATCGCCTTGCCGTGCCACTGCCGCGGCCGCTGGTGGTGGCTGCGGTGGTCGGCCAGCAGCGCCACCCCCAGCGCGCGCTCGATCACCTCGATGGACGCGACATACCGCGGGTTCACCTCGATCGGCCAGAACGTGCCGCGCCCGTCGCGCACCAGGTCCACGCCGAACACGCCGCGCACGTCGTAGCGCTGCGTGAGCTGCACGGCCAGGTGCAGCAGCGCCGCCCGCGCCGACTCGTCCAGTTCCACCGGCCCCAGCGACCCGCAATAGCGAAACCCCACCGCACCCAGCACCGCATCACCGATGAGCTGTTCAGTCACCCCCAGCAGCGTCGCCGACCAACCGTCGGCATGGAAGACGGCGCTGTACGGCACGCCCGCCACGAACTGCTGGAGAAAATGCTCCCGGTCCACGCGCTGCCCCGGTGACCACCGCGCAATGCCCACGCCCCCCGCCGACCGGCGCGGCTTGATCAGGTAACGCCGCATCGAAAGCAGCGCCCCCGTCCCCCAGCGGCGCACCTTGCAGAAGCGCAGCCCCTTCGTCGTCGGCAGGGTCGGCAGCGCCCCGGGGTCGCGCACGCGCTCGATCGCCTCCACCGACGAACCCAGCAGCGGCCGCTCCAGCGCCACCGCGCGCACCACCTGCGGGTAGTTCTCCATCGCCCCGGTCAGCAGCACCGGCGCCCCGACCGGCGCATGCCCGAGCAGCGGCAGCATCCCGCTCGGATAGTCGCGCGCCGGACACACGCGCGCCGTCCCGATCCGCCGCAGGTCGCGGTCCGCGAACAGATCGATGCACCACGGCTCGTAATCGGCGCGCCGCGCCGACTGCGCCGCCGCGCGCGCCGAAGCGCCCAGAATGATCAGCGGTCGAGGCATGAAGCGTATGTCACCACGTCACCCCCGATTTGGCAACACGCCCCCAGCCGCTTGCGGCTCAGCACCAATTTCACCGCCGCGCTGCATGACGCTCGCGCACACCACCGTCAACCCCCCTCCCTTGAGGGAGGGGCAGGGGGAGGGTGAGTGCCTGAACACAGGTGCGCCTGTTTGTTCAGGCGCTTCTGAACTTCAGACCTTCACCCTCCCCTT
>JBMCXL010000373.1:0-3330 GCA_048621015.1 Phycisphaeraceae bacterium | reverse complement strand
CACCCACTTCTCGTCCGGCCGCTTGAGCACCGCGAACACCGGCGCGCTCGCGCCCGCCTCGACCACCTCGAACAGCTCCTCGATCCACATGAACACGCCGTCGCGGAAGCGCACGCGCACCTCGATCTCGCAGCGCTGGTTGTGCGCCCCGTAAGCGGAGATCTCCTTCGAGCAGGGGCACAGGCTCGTGGCGGGCACCTTGATGCCCATGGTGAACTGGTCCTCGGCGTGGTCGCTGCTGAACGCCTCGAAGCTCACCTCGATGTCCAGCTTCCCCGGCTGGGCGGTCACGGGCGCTTTCTTGTCGATGAAGTAGGGGAAGGTCAGCTCCAGGTGCGCTTCTTCCGCCTCCAGGCGCTGCTGCATGTCGTGGCAGATGTTCATGACCTGGTCGGAGCGCACCGATTCGTGGTGCACGTTGAGCACCTCCAGAAATCGGCTCATGTGCGTGCCCTTCTGGTGGTGCGGCAGGCCGACGTACATGTTCACCTCGGCGATGGTCGACTGTTGGCCGCCGGTGACGGGGCAGTGCAGCGTGATGGGGTAGCGGATGCCCTTCACGCCGACCTTGTCGATGGCGAGCCTGCGGCGGTCGGCGCTGCCCTGGACGTCGGGCATGGCGCTGTCGGCGGCGCCGGTCGCGGTCGGGTTGGCATGGGGGCGGGGTGGGGAGCCGCCTCGGGTGGTGGTCATGGTGTTCCCTCGCTTGGGGGCGAACGGTGGCCGCGACGACTGATCCTAGCCGGGGCCGGGGGCGATGTCAGGGCCGTCGCAGCCGCGCGGCGGCAGGCGGCAACCCGCTAGCTTAGCAAACCGCCGCCCGGGCGCGGGGGCGTGTGCCTCGCCGATTCCGGCGGGTCGTGGGGGGTGTGGGGGGTTGGCCGGCGAATGTAGCGGTAGAGAGTGGAGAGTAGAGGGTGGGGAGAGAACGGTGCACTTTCCCCACTCTCTACTCTCTACTCTCCACTCACACACGCTCCACAGCTTCTCGCATGGTCCAGCTGCACCCCGCGGGCGAGCCGTGACACGCCGGCGGGGAAGGCAGATCCGCCCTCACCGGCCCACCTGCCGCCGATACGCGCTCGGCGCCACGTGAAAGTGGCTGCGGAACACGCGCGAAAAGTAGTGGCTGTCGCGATACCCCACCGCATACGCGATCTGCTTGATCGGCTGATCGGTGCGCGAAAGCAGTTGCTGCGCCTTTTCCATGCGCCGCCGCGTCACGTAGCTCGACAGCGTGAACCCGCTCTCCTGGCTGAACACGCGCGAGAGGTAATACGGGCTCACCTCGATCGCCGCCGCCAGCTCGTCCAGACTGATCGGCCGATCCAGCCACTGATTGATCAGCCGCCGCGCATCGTCCATGATCTGCCGCCGGCGGCTGCGCGTGATGCGCTGCGGCGATTCGTCCGCCTCACTGCGCCGCATCGCCGCCGCCCGGCACAGCTCGTAAAGAATCTGCGCCGTGCGCACCGCCACCATCGGCTGCTGAAACGCCAGCTCCGTGGTGAACTCGCGATAGAGTTGATCGAACGCGCTGGCGAACATCGGCCGCGCGGCGCGCGACGCCCGCGCCAGCTCGCGCGGGTGGAACCGCTTGAGCATCTCTCCCTCCTCCGCCCAGTGCAGGTGCACCAGGTACACCTCGAACACCGTCCCGCGCGGAAACACATCCTTGTGCGGCATCCGCGCCGGCGTGTAGAGCGTGTCCCCCGCCGTGCCCGAGACCGTGTACTCCGGCGTCTCGATGCGCACGCGCCCGTGCAGGACGTGAATCAATTCGCTGCGCCGGTCCGTGTGCTCCTGCTCGGCCCAGACCGGATCGAAGATCGATCGGCCCATCTGGTGCACCGTCACCGGCCAGCGGCCATCGGGAATGTCGCCGTTTTCACTCATCAGCGCGAACCGTTATCGCCACCCCCCGCGCACGCGTCAAACCCCGCCCGCGCAACACCCTCCACCAGAACGCAAGACTTTCCCGTTGGCGTCCGCCGCCCCCCGTTATACGCTTGAAATCGCCTAAGTCGCCCCCACGCCGGACCGAAGCGACCGCAGGGAGCGCCCGTCCGGATGCCGCGTTGCATCCAACGTGCATAAACCGCGTGCCAAGGAGCCGCCCACCATGCCCACCACCCGCACCCGACTCGCCCTCCACGGCGGCGCGCCCGCCGTGCCCGCCGACCTGGCCTTCCACACCTGGCCGGCCGTCACCGAGGAAGACGAACGGCTCGTCCTCGAATCGCTCCGCCAGGACAAGCACGCCTCCGGCCCGCACGTCAACGCGCTGCGCGACGAGTTCGCCGCCTGGAACGGCAACACCCACTGCCTGCCCACCAACGCCGGCACCAGCGCGCTGCACATGTGCGTCGCCGGCTGCGGCATCGGGCCCGGCGACGAGGTCATCACCACCGCGCTCTCCTGGACCAGCAGCGCAAGCTGCATCATCCATCACAACGCCATCCCCGTGTTCATCGACGTCGACTGGGACTCGATGCTGCTCGATCCCGCGAAGATCGAAGCCGCCATCACCGACAAGACCAAGGGCATCCTCGTCGTCCATTACTGGGGCGTCGCCTGCGACATGGACGCGATCATGGCCATCGCGCGCAAGCACAACCTCAAGGTCATCGAAGACGCCTGCCAGGCGCACGGCGCGTTGGTGAACGGCAAGAAAGTCGGCACCATCGGCGACGCCGGCGCGTTCAGCCTCAACCAGAACAAGAACCTCTGCGGCGGCGAAGGCGGCTTCTTCGTCACCAACGACCAGGACATCTTCGACCGCGGCCGCGCGCTGGCGTGCTTCAGCGACATGCGACCCGCCGAAGCCGGCCGCGATTTCCACGACTACGGCCTCGGCTGGATGTACCGCACCACCGACCTCAACGCCGCCTTCGCCCTCGGCCAGCTTCGCAAGCTCGACCAGACCAACGCCTGGGCGCAGGAGAACTGGCACAAGCTCGACGAAAAGCTCGCCGACACGCCGCACTTCGTCCGCCCGTTCCAAAGCGACGCGCGCCCCACGAACGGCTACGCCTACGTCCTGCGCGCCGATCCCGCCTACGCCGAGCAGCGCGGCGTCGCGCTGAGCGACCTGACCGACGCCATCGTCGCCGCGCTCAAGGCCGAGGGCCTGCCCGTCAGCCGCGCCAAGTGGCTGCTGCCCGCCCACGCCGTCTTCCAGGCGAAAAACGCCTACGGCAAGGGCTCGCCCTGGTCCGACGGCCACGCACGCCAGGACGTCAGCTACGCGCTCGATCAATACCCCGTCGCCCAGCGCTGCGTCGACACCTGCCTCTGGAACATCAACACCCACCGCCCCCCCAACCGCGA
>JBMCXL010000372.1:0-3337 GCA_048621015.1 Phycisphaeraceae bacterium | reverse complement strand
GCGCCTCATTCTGACCACGCTCAGCGTCGGCCTGTTCAGCATCACGGCGCTGGGCGCGGCGGTGGTGTTCGAGCGCGGACGCTGGCGGCCGGTCATGCTCGCCGCGTACGCCGTCAGCGCTTCAGGCCTGCTGCTCTACCTTTACGCCATCTGGCTGCACGAGCGCACGTCGTACTACCTCCCTGGCGAGTTGTTTGCCAAGGCGATGTTCATCATGGCCGTCTGGGCGATCGCGCTGCCGCACATGGGACTGCTCGGTCTGGCGCCGCGCTCGGCGCCACTGCTGCGCTGGGTGCGTCGAGGCGCGATTCTCGCGGTCGTGACGCTCGCCGCGGTCTTCACGCGCGCGATACTGCTGAACTTCGAGCGCGATGAGGACCTCTGGCTCCGCGCGATCGGTGTGCTCGGCATCCTCTCGGGGCTCGGCACGCTGACCGTGCCCATCCTCGCGCGCGTGCAGCGCATCGACCAGACGGCCAACACCGAGTCCACGCCGCTGCGCCTCAGCCTCACGTGTCCGCGATGTCTCACCACGCAGGAAGTGGACAGCGGCCATGCGCGCTGCGCGACGTGTCGGCTCAAGTTCCACATCGAGATCGAGGAGCCGCGCTGCCCCGCGTGCAACTACCTGCTGCACATGCTCACCGAGCCGGTCTGTCCCGAATGCGGCCGCCAGCTCGGGCCGGAGGAAGTGGCGGCGCAGGCACCGGGGCCCGCCCCATCCGCGCCACCGACAGCCCCCGGGTAGGCAATGGAGGTTCTCGCGCCGGTCGATGTTGATGCCTCTCCAGCGGCATCGTGTGTTTATTCATGCTGGAATCACGTCTTGACGTTTCACGTTGATCATGCCGCGCTACGATCATGCAGGTGATGCCGCGATGTGATCGGCAGACGGAGAGGAGCATGACATGGCCGAAGGTCAAGCCAGCGAGCAACGACCGCCGCGTCGTCGCCGGCGCTGGTGGTTGTGGGGTACGGGCGCGGCGGTGCTGGTGCTGTTGGCGGTGCTGGTGTTGCTGTTGCCGACGCTGCTGAGCACGGGGCCGGGCAACCGGCTTCTGCTGCGCGTGGTGAATGCGAACATCGCCGGCACGGTCGAGGCCGAGCGCATCGGCTTTGGCTGGCGCGAAGGGCCGACGGTCACGAACGCGCGGCTCTACTACCCGCCGGGCGAGCTGATCGCTGAGGCGCCGCGCATCGTGGCGTCGGAGGCGCGGCCGCTGGCGCTCGCGTTCGGCGGCAGTCGTTACGGCGATGTGCGCGTGGACGTGAGTGAGCTGCACGTGCGCCAGCAGCGCGGCCAGCCGACCAATGTGCAGCTCGCGTTGCGCTCACCGGAGCGCGTGGCGCAGGCCGAGCCCGAGCCTGAGCCGATCGAGCCTGATGAGCCGGTGCGCGTTGATGAAGATCTTTCTGGCGCGGTGCGCTTCACGGCGGAGCGCATTACCTACGAAGGCCCGGACGTTGAGCCGGTGGAGATGACCGACGTGGACGCTGCGCTGGACGTGCGCGACGTGCAGAATATCGAGCTCACGCTCGACAGCGATCTGCGTCACGGCCAGACGCCGGGGCGCATCGCGGCGCACGCGACGCTGCAGGACATGTTCACCGACGACGGCGTGCTCCAGTGGCGCGAAGGCCGCATCATCGACGGCCGCGCCGACCTGGAGAACGTGCCCGTCGCTGCGCTGGATCGGTTGATGCAGCAGGAAGGGCGCCTGGCGGCGCTGCTCGGCGCGGAGCTGGATGCGCAGGCGCAGGCGGAAGGGCCCGTGGAAGCGCTGACCGCGAACCTCACCGCCAGCAGTGAGCGCATGAATCTCGAGACGCAACTGGTCAGCGAGCCGCAGGGCCTGCGCTCGCCCGGCGGGACGTTCACGCTCCAGATCACCCCCGACGCGTTCGCGCAGTTCATGCGGGCGGACGTGGAAGTCGATGCGCCGGCCGCCTCCGCGCAGCCGGCGCCGACGCTGGTTCAGCCGGTCACGCTTCGGGTGGCGCTCAATTCGTTGACGGTGCCGCGCCAGGATGGGGAGCTGCTCGTGGAGCAGGCGGCGCTCGATGTGCAGGCGACGATGGATGACGTTCAACTGAACGTGCCGGAGCGCGGACAGGTCGGCCTTCAGAACGCGCAGCTCAACGTCACCTCGCAGGCACTCAATCAGCAGATCAACGCGAATCTCACCGCGCTGGCGTCCCACCAGAACGTGCAGGAGCAGGTGCAGGCGGACCTGACGGTGCGCGGGGCGCTGGCGGACGAGCCCGGCGCGCGCAGCGCAACGCTCGCTGCGCAGGCGCTGCCGATCGCGCTGGTCGACGCGGTGGCGGGCTTCGAGGGTCGGCTGACCGAGGCGGTGGGTGCGACGCTGTCGGCGAATGTGGAGGTGAACCAGCCGCAGGCGAACGTGATGGCGTTCAACGCGCAGGTCGAGGCGCCGCAACTGGCGGGCACGGTGCAGGGCGGCTGGAACACGCAGACGCGTCAGGGCCGGGTGACCACGCCTGCGCCGCTGCGCATGACGGTGACGCCGGCGGCGTGGAGCGCATGGCTGGGCGAGGCCGGCGCGCGGCTGGCGCTGGTCGAGCCGATGCCGATGCAGCTCAACGTGGAGGCGCTTCAGGTTGGTCTGCGCGATCCGGCGCAGGTTGATGCGCAGGCCGGCGCGCTGGCGCGGGTCGATCCGCAGCGCACGAGCATCGGCGCGACGTTCACGCTGCCGCAGATGGTGGTGCAGGACCCGCAGACGCAGCAGCGTTTGTCGGTGACCGGTGGCGAGGTGCGGATTCCGCGCGGACAGGACCTGACCGAGGCGATCGAGGTGCTGCTGAACCTGACGGTGCAGGACGTGGCCGAGGCGGCGGGTCAGCCGCAGGCCGATGCGCCGCGGCAAGCGCCGGCGGGCGAGCCGGTACAGGACCAGCCCGCGCCCGGGGCGATCCAGTCGCGCACGCGCGTGAGCGAGATGGTCGATGAGGATGGGGTGCTGCAACCGCGCGCGGCGCGCATCGTCAATGAGACGACGATGAACCAGGTGCCCTCGGCGATCGTCGACGCGCTGGCGCAGCAGGGCGGCCAGCTCGCCGCCATCCTCGGGCCGCGCACCTCGGCGCAGGCGCAGCTCGACTATCAGCTCCAGCGCGGCGGCGCGGCGAGCGCGACCGTGAACAGCTCGAACGTGACCGGCCAGCTTGCGGCCAACGTGGACGAGCAGGCGGTGGCGCATCTGCGCGAGGATGCGACGCTGAGCGTGCAGGTCACGCCGGCGGTCGGCAGCGCGCTGCTCGCGAACATCAACCCGATGCTGGGCAGCGTGGTGACGGCCGCGGCGCCGGTGAA
>JBMCXL010000371.1:0-3350 GCA_048621015.1 Phycisphaeraceae bacterium | reverse complement strand
ACCAGCGACACGACGCACTACGTCATCGGCTCGGTCGTCGGGCCGCACCCGTTTCCGCAGATGGTGCGCGACTTCCAGGCCGTCATCGGCACCGAAACGCGCCAGCAATGCCTCGACCAGATCGGCAAGCTGCCCGACTGCGTCGTGGCGTGCGTCGGCGGCGGCTCGAACGCCGCGGGCATCTTCTATCCGTTCGTCGGTGATGCATCCGTGAAGCTGATCGGTGTCGAAGCGGGCGGCCGATCGCAGAAGTTCGGCGACCATGCGGCGCCGCTGGCGTTCGGTGAACCGGGGGTGCTGCACGGCTCGCTCAGCTACGTCATGCAGGACGACGACGGCCAGACCGCGCCGGTCCACTCCATCTCCGCGGGCCTGGACTACCCCGGCGTCGGCCCCGAGCACGCCTACTGGCACGATGCGCAGCGCGTGCAGTACATGCTTTGCAGTGACAACGAGGCGCTACGCGCGTTCTCCACGCTCACCGAGCGCGAGGGCATCATCCCCGCGCTCGAATCGGCGCATGCGCTCGCCCGCGCGATCGAGATCGCCGGACAGATGGACAGGAATCAGCACCTCGTCGTCAACCTCTCCGGCCGCGGCGACAAGGATCTCGACGAGGCGACGCGACTGCTGGGGATGCAGAATAGCGCCGGGTGAGGCGCGAAGGAGAACGCGACAAGTCGCGTCGCTTCATCACGGACTTCACGGCAGTTCGGTCGGTGACAATCGCTTGTTGAGAATCGCCGGGCCGTCGGTTTCGCGGACGCCGGTGCGGATGGGGTGCTCGCGCACCTCGTCGGCGACGTCGCGAAAGCGGAACCGGCGCACCACGGACTGCCCCGGCTCGAGACGCGAGATCAAGCGTTCCTGCCGTGCATGCCCCACCAGGTTGGCGAAGACGTAGAGGGCCGTGTTCCGCTCGCCACGGTTGGTGATGACACAGGCGATGACCGCGTCCCTGGTGCCCGGCGCCTCGCCGTCCTCCATCGCCACCGTGGCGTCGAAGCCGATGCCCGGCAGGCCCAGTTCCATCGGGGTGGCCATCTCGATGTCGTACGCGCGCTCGGCGGTGAACTTGAACCGGGCGCGCAGCGTCTTGGGCCCGGCGACCTCGGCGATGGGAAAGCGCAAGCGCACCGGCAGCTTCATCGACGCGCCGGCCGCGATCGAGAACGTATGTTGCGTCGGCTCGTGTCGCCATCCCTCGGGGCCGCGAAACAGCAGCTCGCCGCTGATCGTGCGCGGCCAGGGGTTGGTCAGGGTGATCGTGCGATTGTGCGGCACCTGGCGCGACTCAATCAACGCCGGCTCCACGCGGAACGAGCCGCGAAACCGCGCCAGCTCCGGGTCGATGCCCGTGATGAACACCGGCGTGCGCCCGATGCGCACGCGATGCACGCCCGCGTCCAACGGCACGTCGCGCGCATTGCCCCACGCATCGCGCACGACCGGCGCTTCGCCAAGATACATCTCGATCCGCGCTTCGTCAGCCGGGGCGCGCACGTTCCACGCCACCAGCGCCCCGCCCGCCGGCCCGTCGAGGATGTAGCACGCCAATCCTTCGCCGATCGCCAACTCGCCCACGATGCGCCGGCCGGCAAGCTGATGCGCCACGTTCGCAAACACGCCCAGCAGCGGATCGGGCAGCACCGCGGGGCGACTCTCCGCCGCTTCGGTCCACGGCCGGGGGATCTGGAGCACGTTCGGCTCGGCGCGCCAACTGTGCACCATGCGCAGCGCCAGATCCGTCACGCGCCGCCGATGCGCGAGTTGATCAGCCGGCTGGGTACGCAGCGACAGACGGTAATCGTGGGGCGCCTCCCGCCACGGTTCGAGATACGCCGGGATCTGCTCGGGCGCGATGGCGGGCGGCACATCGAGGCTCATCGTCAGCCGCTCGGGCGTCGGCGATGCATCGAGGTCCGACCGCCGGGCGTGGTTCAGCCGCCAGGGCACGATCAAGCGCGGCCGCGGCGCCATCTCGCGCAGGTGGCGATGGATGTGGTCAAGTCGCTGCGGCAGCCGCCGGTCGAACAGGCCCACCGCCCCGGCCGGCGCGCCGAGCTGCCATTCGCGCACGCGCTGGCTGTGGCGCATCAGAATCGGCAGCAGGTACGGCCGCCACGCCTCCACGGGCGCGGCCAGCGTCTCGATCGGCCGGCGGGTGCTCACCGCATCGTGTTCCCCCAGTTCTTCGGGCACCGGGTGCAGCGACAGGGTGAGCCGACCGTTCATCGCATCAAGCTCATGCAGCAACCGCTCAAGGGCGTCGACGCGCTGCTCGAGGTCGCGCGTCGTGGTATCGCGCCGCCAGGCGCTGACCACCGCGCGCTCCACGCCCATGCGCTGCATGATCTGTGGCAGGATGGTCCACTGCTCATCTGATACGTCCTCGGCGCGCAGCGCGAAGCGCGTGCGGTCGTCGTGCGGCAGCCGCCCGTAACGCGGCATCCACAGCAGCGCACCGAAGCTGCGCGCCACGGGTCGAGCGGCGCTGCCGTCATCGCCCGTGTCCTGCACGGTCAGATCCAGCAGGTACCAACCGAGGCGGTCGAGCTTCGGCGTCCACTGCAGGCGCAGCCGGGTCGAATCCGGCTCGAACACTCCGTCTGCGAGATCGATGGAGACCACCCGGTGGATGGCTGCGCCGAAGTTGAAGCGCAGCATCTTGCCGCGGGTGGCCCGCTGCACCCGGGGGTTCTCGGTAGTCACGCGATAGCCGGAGGGGAGGCTTCGATCGTCCAGCTTGAGAATGAAATTGCTCCCGCGGTCCTCGTCGGGTACCTGGGCGCAGGTGATGTGGAAGCGTCCATGCTCGTCGCTGGTGGCGATCAGGCCCCTGGCCGTCACCACGCGGCCTCCGGCAAGTCCCGGTTCGCCGGCATCCTGGTAGCCGTTCAGATTGCGATCGTCGAATATTTTGCCTATGATGTCGGTGCAGTCGAAGGTGGGGTCGGGGACCACCCGTACAGTCGCTGCAGCTTCTCCCGAGTAATTTTCTCCCGTCAGGCTGCTGAACACCTGCGCCCGGTTGACGTATTCGCCTTCGGAAACGCCGGCGCCGACAACCAGGAGGAGCTGGAGCTCACGGGTCGAATCGAACGCCAGTTCCAGACCGTCCCAGACCAGTTTCCGTCCGTCTGTCCGCGGCTCGAGCGGCTCGCCGTCCAGACGGGCGGAGCCTGCCATATATTTGAAGCCGGGCGGAATGCGGTCGACGATGCCGATGCCGGAGAGGGGTGCGCCGAAGAGGTTGTTCACCGTAATCGTATACGGGACCAGCTCCCCCTTGCTCACGTTGAGCAGCGCCGAGCTCTTGCTGATCGCCACCGCTCCGTCCAGCTCCGGAT
>JBMCXL010000370.1:0-3351 GCA_048621015.1 Phycisphaeraceae bacterium | reverse complement strand
GGCTGCTCGTACTCGCCGAAAACCTTTTCCATCGCGCGGCATATTTCGCCGACGCTCGCATAGGCGCGCACCGCTTCGAGAATCAACGGCATCAACGGCTCATCGCCGCGCGCGCCGGCTTCAATCGCGGCCAACGTGCGGTCCACCGCCGCCTGGTCGCGCTGACGCCGAACTTCTTGAAGCTTTTCGATCTGGTGCTGCTGGGTGTCCTCGCAGACCTCGAATGTGTCGATCGGTGTCGCTTCCGACGACTGGTACTTGTTCACGCCGACGATCACGCGCTCGCCGCGCTCCATGGCCTGTCCAAATTCGTATGCCGCCTGCTCGATCTGCCGTTGCACCCAGCCTTGCTCGATGGCGTTTGCCATGCCCCCCATCTCGTCAATGCGGTCGATGCAGGCTTGCGCCTCAGCTTCGATCTGGTCGGTCAAGCGCTCGATGAAATAGCTGCCGCCGAGCGGGTCGACGGTGTTGGCGATGCCCGATTCCTCGGCGATGATCTGCTGCGTGCGCAGCGCCAGTTGCACGTTCTGCTCGGCCGGCAGGGACAGCGCCTCGTCCTTGGAGTTGGTGTGCAGACTCTGCGTGCCGCCGAGGACCGCGGCCAGGGCCTGGAGGGTGACGCGCACGACGTTGTTGTCGGGTTGTTGAGCCGTGAGGGTGACGCCGCCGGTCTGCGTGTGAAAGCGCAGCATGCAGCTTCTCGGATCCTTCGCGCCGAAGCGCTCGCGCATGAGACGCGCGTAAAGCCGGCGCGCCGCGCGGAACTTGGCGATCTCTTCGAGCACGTCGGTATGTGCGGCGAAGAAGAACGCCAGGCGCGGCGCGAAGGCATCCAGCTCGAGTCCAGCGTCCAGGGCGGTCTGCACGTAGCAGATGGCATCGGCCAGTGTGAATCCGATCTCCTGCGCCGCGGTGGCTCCAGCCTCGCGGATGTGATAGCCGGAGATCGAGATCATGTTCCATTTGGGCACATGCGCGGTGCAGTACGTGAAGATGTCGCTGACGAGGCGCAGGCTCGGCCGCGGTGGGAAGCGATAGGTGCCCCGGGCGATGTACTCCTTGAGGATGTCGTTCTGGAGCGTGCCGGTCAACTGCGCGGGACGCACGCCTTGTTTCTCCGCCACGGCGATGTACATCGCCAGCAGAATCGCGGCTGTCGAGTTGATCGTCATGCTCGTGGAGACCTTGGCCAGCGGAATGCCGTCCAACAGTGTCTCCATGTCCGCGAGCGTGTCGATGGCCACGCCCACCTTGCCGACTTCACCCTCGGCCAGGGGATCGTCGGAGTCGTAGCCGATCTGCGTGGGCAGATCGAACGCGATGCTCAATCCCGTCGAGCCTTGTTCGAGCAGGTAGTGGTAGCGGCGATTGGATTCCTCGGCCGTGGAGAAGCCGGCGTACTGGCGCATCGTCCAGAGGCGGCCGCGATAGCCGGTGGGGTGCACGCCGCGCGTGAACGGATACTGGCCGGGAAATCCGAGCTTTTGCTGATATTCCTCAGCTGCCTGCGCGGCGGAGCGCGTTTCGGGCACGTGCAGTCGTTCAACAGGCAATCCCGAAACGGTCTGAAACCGCTCGCGCCGCTCGGGCCGCCGCTCCAGGATCGGTTGCAGCACCTCCCGCTCCCAGCGTGCTTTGGCCTGTTCGATCGAACCGTTTTCGGTCGAGTCCGCGGAATCACTCATGCCATGTCCTTACCGGGTCGCACCGTCGTTCACCGCGCGTCATCCGCCAGCGCGCGGCGCAGCAACCGCGTGGTCAGCTCCTGTACGTTCGTTCGGCCGTCGAGCAATGCCTGCACGTGCTCGTCAAGCGTCGCATCGCAAGCCAGCTCGCGCTCAAATCGGCGCGCGGCTTCTTCCAGAATGGCGCTTCGCATCTCCTCGCGAATGGCCGTGTCTCGACGGACGCGCCGAGCCTCGGGATCTTCCCTGTCCGCATGTGCTTCGAGCCGATCCAGCAGGGGGCCGACGCCCGTTCCCTCGGTCGCGACCACGCGCATGATCGGCATGTCCCTGGCCGCATCACCCTCTCCGTCGTCACCGCTTTGGTTGGCGTTGTCCTGCTTCCGCAGTTGCCACATCGACACGAGCGCGCGCATCAGCTCATCGGCGCCGGACCGGTCGGCCTTATTGACGACGAACAGGTCGCCGATCTCCAGCAGCCCGGCCTTGAGCAGTTGCACCGAATCACCCTGACCCGGCGCCATCACCACCATCACCTGATCCGCCACGCGGGCCACTTCGACCTCGCTCTGTCCCACGCCGACCGTTTCGATGAGCACCAGGTCGCAGCCGATCAGTCCCATCACGCGCACCACCGCCTTGACGCCCAGGCTCAAGCCACCGAGCTGGCCGCGCGTGGCGAGCGAGCGCACGTACACGTTCGGATCGGTCGCATGACGCATCATGCGCACGCGGTCGCCGAGCACCGCGCCGCCGGTGAACGGACTGGAAGGATCCACCGCCACCACGCCCACGCGCCGCTGCGGCCAGCGTCGGCGATGTTCGCTTACCAGCGCATCGGTCAACGTGCTCTTGCCCGAGCCCGGAGCGCCCGTCACGCCCACGGTCAGCCGCGGCTGCCGCGCCCGTTCGCCCGCGACCTGCAACAGTTCCGACACGCGCTGCGGCTCGTTCTCCAGCAGACTCATCAGCCGTCCCGCGGCGCGTGGAGCGCCGTTTCCATCTGAGGCGGCCTGCTCGACAAGTTCGGCAAAGGAGTGGGGCATGGTGGCAGGTGTCGTGGGAGGCGTCGGACAAGAGGAACGGGTCAAACCGTTCTGGCCGGCAACAGCTCGCGCAGGGTCTGGAGCATCGTATCGGTCGGTGTGCCGGGGCCGAAGATCGCCCGAACGCCCATCGCCTTGAGCGGGGGGATGTCCTGTGCCGGGATCACGCCGCCGCCGAACACCACGATGTCCTCGGCGCCCTCGGCCTTGAGCAGCTCGATCACCCGGGCGAACAGGCTCCGGTGCGCGCCCGACAGCAGCGACAGCCCGATCGCGTGCGCATCTTCCTGGATCGCCGTGGCCACGATCTGCTCCGGCGTGCGTCGAATGCCCGTGTAGATCACTTCAAAGCCCGCATCGCGCAGCACCGCCGCGATGTACTTCGCCCCTCGGTCGTGGCCGTCGAGCCCCGGCTTGGCGATCACGATGCGGTGGCGCATCGAAGGTTGTGCCGGCGTTGATGAAGCCATCATGGCGACTCCCGCGGTCGAGGCGCGTTTACGTCTGAGCGATCGCCTGGTCGTTGAACAGCTCGGCGACCTTTGGCTTGAGAACCTTGCCAAGCACGTTGCGCGGCAGCTCGTCAACGATCGCCAGTCGACTGGGCACCTTGTACA
>JBMCXL010000369.1:0-3353 GCA_048621015.1 Phycisphaeraceae bacterium | reverse complement strand
CGGCACCGGCGTCTCGACTGGGTGTCAACACCGGCGACAGGTGCATCTACATCGCGCTAGCATCGAGCGCAGACACGGGTCGTCTGCCCGTGACATCGAATGTGTCATGCCCAGACCAACGAAAGGGGGCATCCCATGTGGATCAAGACCGGAATCAGGCGAACGGGCGCGGTGCTGCTGGCCGGTTCGCTGGCGCTGGCGCCGGTGGCGGGCTGCGAAGACCTGCCCGGCGGCGAAGCGGAGCAGGGCGCGGTGATCGGCGGTGTCGGCGGCGCCGCGGCCGGCGCGGCGGTTGGCGGTGAAGGCAACCGCCTCGTCGGTGCGCTGCTCGGCGGCGTGCTCGGCGCCGGTGGCGGCTATCTCATCGGCAGCGAGATGGAAAAAGCCGACGCCGACGACGAAGACCGCGAAGAAGCACGCGAGGCTGTGCAGGAAGCGCAGACCGACCCCGCCACCGTGCAGGACGTCCAGCAGGCCGACACCGCCGACCTCAACGACGACGGCTTCGTCACCCTCGACGAGGTCCTCGCCATGGAACGCGCCGGTCTCACCGATCAGGAAATGATCAACCGCCTCGAAGCCACCGACCAGATCTTCGAACTCTCCCCCGACCAGGAGCAATACCTCGCCGACCGCGGCGTCAGCCAGCGCGTCATCGACCAGATGCAGCGGATCAACCTCGAACAGCGCGAGCAGATCCTCGCCGACACCGAACGCGGCGGCGAAGTCATCGGCCAACCGCAATAACAGGCTGCGCCACTGAAAAACACAGCCCTTGCCTACCCTTCACGCCCGTCCTGAGCGCAGCGAAGGGCGGGATTTCCCCTGCGCTCAAGGTGCGCCCCAACCATTCACCGCCGCCATCGCATCACCGTCTCAAACACCTGCTTCACCGTCGGCGTCAACCGCCCGCGATTGAAGCCGTCCGCCGCCTTGCGGATCGCCTCCGCCTGTGTCGGATAGGGATGAATCACCTTCGCGAGCGCACCCAAACCCACCCCCGCGTTCATCGCCAGCGTCAGCTCGCTGATCGTCTCCCCCGCATGGCGCGCCACCAGCGTCGCGCCGAAAATCGCATCCTTGCCCTTGCGCGTGTGCACCTTCAGCAAGCCGGCCGTCTCACCATCGAGCACCGCCCGGTCCACATCGGCGAAATCCACCGTGTGCGTGTCGATCGCAATGCCGCGCCGCTTCGCCTCGGCTGGCGTAAGTCCGACGTGTGCCAGCTCCGGCTCGGTGTACGTGCACCACGGGATCACGAGCGCGCTCGCCTTCGCCCGTCCGAAAAAGAGCGCATTTTGAATCACGATGCGCGCCATCGCGTCCGCGACGTGCGTGAACTTGTACGCAAAGCACACATCCCCCGCCGCATAGATGCGCTTGTTGCTCGTGCGCAAATGATCGTCCACGTGCACGCCGCGCTTCGTGTCATACTTCACGTTCGCCACTTCAAGATCGAGCGCTTCCACGTTCGGCGCCCGGCCGACACCGACCAGGATCTCATCAACGCTCACCGTCTCCGGCCGCCCGTCGCATTCCAGGTGCAGCCGCTTTTCACTCTCGCCCGTTTCAACGTTCGCCGCTTTCCCGCCGCAGATGATGCGCACCCCGTCGCGCTCCAGCGCGCTGCGCACGATCACCGCCGCATCGCCGTCTTCGCGCGGCAGAATCCGCCGCTCCGCCTCGATCAATGTCACCTCACTGCCGAGCCGCGCGAACATCTGCGCCAGCTCGCACCCGATCGGCCCCGCGCCGATCACCGCCAGCCGCGCCGGCCGCTCGGTCAGCGAAAACACGGTCTCGTTGGTCAGATAGCCCGCCTCGGCCAACCCCGGAATCGGCGGCGCCGCCGCCCGCGCCCCCGTCGCGATGCACGCCCGGCTGAAGCGCAGCGTCGCATCACCGACGCGCAGCGTGTCCTCACCCGTGAACTTCGCCTCACCGAGAAACACGTCAATCCCCAGCTCCTTGAACCGCTGCGCCGAATCATTCGGGCTGATCTTCGCGCGCAATTCACGCATGCGCCCCATCACCGCCTCGAAATCCACCGTCGTTTCACCCGCCACGCGCACGCCGAACTGCTCCGCCTCGCGCACGCCCGCCCGCGCGCGGCCCGAGCGCAGCAGCGCCTTGCTCGGCACGCAGCCGACGTTGAGACAATCGCCGCCCATCAGCTCACGCTCGACCAGCGCGACCTTTGCGCCGAGTCCCGCCGCGCCCGCCGCCGTGACCAGTCCCGCCGTGCCGGCGCCGATCACGACCATGTTGTAGCGCCCGCTCGGTGTCGGGTTTGCCCACTCCGGCGGATGGACGTTCGAGGCGAGTGCGCGGTTGTGCTCGTCCAGTGGTTGCAGCGCGGCGATGGATGTTGAAGACGCGGCCGTGCGATTCATGGCGTTGGCTCCGGCCGGTTCTGTTCGCTGTTGAGTGCCCAGTCGTATTCGATCCACGCGATGCGCGGGCGCTGACTCTCGTCCATCGCGCGCTCCAGTGCCGGGCTGTAGCGCGCGGCGTAGCCCAGCACCGAGCCCGCGGCCTGCTCGAAGTCGCCGGCGTACCAGTTGTAAAGCTCGGTCAGATGCACGGTGTCGCCGCCGTCATAGCGGAACCAGCGGTCCTGGTTGTGCACGTAGACGGTTTGATCTTCGAGCTGCTGTTCGAGTTGGTCCGCCGTGTACGCCTCGTTGCGCAGCGGCGGACAACCCACCGCGGCGCACACCAGCGCGAAGTGGATGCGCGGCTCGGCGAACTTTGGCCGAATCTGCTCGTGCTCGATCTGGTTCAGGCTCCAGACGTGCTCACCGACGCGCCAGCGTTCGTCGTCCCATCGCTCGGACGCGGGAATGTCACGGATCGAATCGATATCGGAGTAGTATTCGAGAATGAGCTTCAGCGTGAACGCGTTGTATGCGTTGATCAAAAGCACCAGTTTTTCATCCCGCCCCATTTCGTCGAACGGCGCTTCGCCAATCTGCGCGATGTATCGGTTCAGCGTTTCGCTGTCGCGCGCGAGTGTCTCGTAATTCACCCATCCACCCGCGTCGCTGACATGCACCGCCAGCAAATCATCGAACAGCGCGTGATCGAACGTCGGCCCCTCCGGCTTGCGTTCGTACGCCTCGGCCATGGTCACGTTCGGCGGGCCGAACAGCCCGTTGAGCCATCCACCGGCGCGCACCGTGCACGCCCCCGCCAGCGCCAGCACCGCGACCAGCAGCAGCGCCAGCGCGCCGCGCGGTGATGCCGGTTGGCGGCTTTCGGCCTGTTTCGGCTGCTCCTCTTCCATCGGGGCGATCTCCGTCTGTTCGCGCAGCATGCGCTGCGCCAGCCGCGTGATATAAACCGTCACCGCC
>JBMCXL010000368.1:0-3372 GCA_048621015.1 Phycisphaeraceae bacterium | reverse complement strand
TGCACGTCGACCGCGAGGGCCAGCGCGTGCAGCGCGGCGATCCGCTGCTGGAGGTCTACGCGCCGGAGCTGTTCGCCGCGCAGCAGGAATACCTGATCGCCTACCGCAATCGCGAAAACGCCGGAATGGATGATGGCATGCTCGAGTCCGCGCGCACGCGGCTGCGCTATTTCGACATGACCGATCAACAGATCGCGGCGCTGGAGCAGCGCGGCACGCCGCAGAAGACCGTCACCGTGTACAGCCCGCACACCGGTGTCGTCACCGCCCGGCACGCCAACGAGGGCATGCGCATCGGGCCGGAGATGCGCCTTTACCGGATCGCGGACCTGTCCACGGTGTGGGTGATGGTCAGCATCTACGAATCGCAGTTGTCCGACGTTTCGGAAGGGCAGCGCGCGCGCATGCGACTGACCTCGCTGCCCACGCACACGTACGAGGGTGAGATCGTCGAGGTCTATCCCTACATGGATGCAGCGAATCGTCAGGCGCGGGCACGTCTGCGCTTCGACAATCCGGATGGCGCGCTCAAGCCGGGCATGTACGCGACGATCGAATTGGAGCGCACGGTCGCCGAGGACGCGACGCTCGTGCCGAGCGAGGCGGTGATCGGCACGGGTGAGCGGCAGGTGGTGCTGGTGAGCCTGGGCGAGGGGCGCTTCGAGCCGCGCGAGGTGACCACGGGTGCGATCGGCGCCGATGATCGCGTGCAGATTCTGGAAGGGCTCGAGCCGGGCGCGCAGGTGGTCGTGAGCGGCCAGTTCCTGCTCGACAGCGAGAGTCGCACGCGCGAGGCACTGGCGAAGATGGTCGAGGGCGAGATGGCCGCGGCGCAGGCGGCGGAGGTTGATGCGGCCGATGCTCAGATACGCCAGGCGCTTCCCGAGGCGGCGCAGGCGCAGCTCGTGACGTTGATCGAGCAGTACCTCGCGGTGGGAGAGGCGCTGCACGCGGACAGCACGGATGGTGTGGCGACCCCGGCGAGCCGGATGCTCGAAGCACTGAACGCGCTGACCGCCAGCGATCCACCCGATGCGCCGCACTTCTGGCACGAGCAGCAGGAACACATAACAACCATCCGCGCCGAAGCGCAGGCGATGCACGATGCGAGCGACCTGAAGCAGGTGCGCATCGCGTACGGCAAGCTCAGCGCGGCGCTGGAGGTGCTGCTCATGCGCACCGGTGTGCCGAAAAGCTACGAGCGGCCGCTCGATCGCATGGTCTGCGGCATGTTTGACGACGTGCCGCAGCGCGGGCTGTGGCTGCAGCCTGGCGACATCGAGCCGCGCAACCCGTACATGGGCGCGTCGATGCCGACGTGCAACCAGAACAGTGAGCGCCGGCGGCTGCCCGTGGCCGAATCGGCCGAGCCGTCAGCAACGCAACCGCGCCCGCAACACGCGCATTGACCCGAACACCTGGAGCCCCCCATGATCGCCCGACTCATCGCCTGGTGTGCCCACAACCGCGGCATGGTGCTGCTGCTGACTGCGTGTCTCGTCGCGGTCGGCGTCTGGTCGGCGTATCGCATCACGGTCGATGCGATTCCCGACCTGTCCGACGTGCAGGTGGTCATTCGCACCGATTATCCCGGCCGCGCGCCGCAGATCGTGCAGGACCAGGTGACCAACCCGCTGACCACTGCCATGCTCGCCGTGCCGGGCGCCGATGTGGTGCGCGGCCAGAGCATGTTCGGCACGAGCTTCATCTACATCATCTTCGAGGACGGCACCGATCTTTACTGGGCGCGCAGTCGCGTGCTGGAGCAGATCAGCGCGATCGGCGGGCAACTGCCCGAAGGCGTCGAGCCGGAGATCGGGCCGGACGCCACCGGTGTTGGATGGGTGTATCAGTACGCGCTGATTACCGGCAAGTATTGCGCCGATCCCGACCACGCGCGCCGCGGCCTCTGGCGCGATCCGGAAACGGATCGGTGGTACGAGCATCCCGCCGAAGCGCCGCAGCGCGATCGGCTCGCGCATCATCGCGTGTTCGACGAGGGGCGCGAGACCTGCCCGATCGACGGCGAACCGTTGCAGGCGAGCGCGCAGGACCTGTCGGACCTGCGCGGGCTTCAGGACTGGCTGCTGCGCTACGAGTTGACGCCGGTGCAGGGCGTGAGCGAGGTCGTGCCCGTGGGTGGGTTCGTCAAGCAGTACCAGGTCGTGGTCGATCCGGTGAAGCTGCTGGCGTATGACATGCCGCTCGGCCGCGTGAAGCGCGCGATTCAGCGATCCAACCGCGATGCGGGCGGGCGCGTGATCGAGCGCGGCGAGACCGAGTACATGGTGCGCTCGCTCGGCTATCTCGGGCAGCTTTCGCGCGGGGAAGCGGAGCGCATCCGCGATGAAGGCGGCTCACTGGACCGCGCGCGCACAAAGCGCGCGCTGGCGCAGCTCCGGCAGGTGTCGCTCGGCGCTGATGAGAACGGCAGCCCCATCTATCTCGATGACGTGGCGGAGGTGCAGGTGGGCCCGGAGATTCGGCGCGGCATCGCCGAACTCGATGGGCAGGGCGAGGTGGTCGGTGGCATCGTCGTGATGCGTCACGGCGAGAATGCGCGCGATACGATCGAAGCCGTGCGCGCCAAGCTCACCGACGTGGAGCGGAGCCTGCCGCCCGGCGTGGCGGTGAAGACCGTCTATGACCGCAGCGACCTGATCGACCGCTCCATCGGCACGCTGCGCCACACGTTGATCGAGGAGATCCTGGTGGTGTCGGTGGTGATCGTCCTGTTCCTGCTGCACGCGCGCAGCGCGCTGGTGGCGGCGTTCGTGCTGCCGACCGGGGTGCTGGCGACGCTGGCGGTGATGCACGGCCTGGACATCAACGCCAACATCATGAGTCTCGGCGGCATCGCGATCTCGATCGGTGTCATGGTGGACAGCGCGATCGTGATGGTCGAGAACGCGCACAAGCACCTGGAGCGCGAGCGGGAGCGCGTTGAAGCGGGGGCGTCGCCGCGGGACCGCGCGACGGTGATCGCCGAGGCGGCTGCGGAGGTCGGGCCGACGCTGTTTTTCAGCCTGTTGATCATCACGATCAGCTTCCTGCCGATCTTTGTGCTCACGGGGCAGTCGGGCCGGCTGTTTCAGCCGCTGGCGTACACAAAGACGTTCGCGATGGCGGCGGCGGCGCTGCTGGCGGTGACGATCATCCCGGTGCTCATGGTGTACTTCATTCGCGAGCGCATGGTGCCGCGCGCGTGGCCGGTGGCGGCGCGGTTGGCGATGTATGCGCTGCTGATCGTTGTGCCGGCCGCGGCATTGGCGCTGGTGCCGCTGCCGACGCTGGCGGCGTATCGCTGGTGGCTTGTCGGTGGGTGGGTTGTACTCAGCGCCCTGCTGACGCTGCCGCAGGGTTTTGTCTCGG
>JBMCXL010000367.1:0-3373 GCA_048621015.1 Phycisphaeraceae bacterium | reverse complement strand
GCCTGGACCAACACACAAAAAGCGACTTTCGTCCGCGCGTGCAAAGCCGCCGGCATCCCCGACGAGCATCGCCGCCTCATCCTCGGCCAGTGCGACGGCCGGGCCGTGCACCAAGGCAAGGTGACGTCGACGTCGCCGCGCCTCAACCAGCCCGACTTCGACCACTGCATGGCCACCGTCGAAACGAGCTGCGGCGGTCAGATCCCGCGCAAGCGCGGCAGTGACCAGCCCTGGTACAAGGCTGGCTATTGGCAGCAGCAGGCCGACATCGGCGACACGCAGCGCCTGCGCTGGATCGCCCAGCAAATCCACACGCAGCTCAAGCAGCGCTGCACGTCCTGGACGGACGCCAGCCTGCGCGGCTGGATTCATGACCGCGTCACCAACGGCCAGCACGGCGACCTCGATCGACTGACGCACCGCCAGGTGAGCGACTTGGTGCATGGCTTACGCGCGTGGGCGAGCCGCCACTCGATCGACCTGGCCGCGTGAGGCTCGCCTCTTCATGGACGTTTCGAGTGCAAGGATGCACGACATGGCCCAAATCACGATCAACATCACCAGCGACGCCGGCGCCCGCGCAGTCACGATCTCGATCGATGAGGAGCGCGTGTGCAAGGCGATCATGGATGAGGTCGAGGCGCACCTGCTGGCGTGGCGCCAGGAGTTCAACGCGTTGCTCGTGGAGCGCGGCCTCACCGCCGAGGCTGCCTTGGCGATCATGCGCTGCTGCCCAACCAGCGAGCCCCGTCACGACGGCAACGGCAATCGTAAGTGGAGGTGGTCGCGATGATCGCCAACGCGCAGCGACAATGCGAGGTCTGCGGTGGGCCGCTCGATCGGCGAGCGAAGTATGGGGTATGCCGTCGAAATCCCTACTGCAACAAAGTACGCCAGCGCCGCAGGGCTTTCGTCTACAAACGACGACAAGGAGCGCGCCCTATAGCGGCAATGAGAGGAACCTCAAGCCCCCATTGGTCCGGTGGATCCGCTGGCATCTGCAACCGTTGCGGCGCCCCGATTCCCTATCGTCCTCCGTCGAAACAGCGATCTGATCGCTGCTACCGGTGCGCCCGACGCGCAAATGCCAAGAGATTCCTTAAATGGCTTTACAAGTTTTGTGTATGCGGCAGGGGGTGGCCAGTAACGAGGCGAGGAGAACAACGCCACCAATATTGTCACACTTGTAGGCGCGCGCACAAATCGAAGATTGGGAAGACTCGACGTCCTCGTTGGCTTTACAAGTTCTGCATCGACTGCGGTCAAGGCAAGCCCATACATCTTGCAGCTCAGCGGTGTCCCCGGTGTTACTCATGCGAAGCCAAACGACGCTACGACCCGAGGTCATCATTTCTGAAAGGAGCCCCCCATGCCCACGCCACTTGATCAACACGTGAGCGAGATTATCCGTCTCAGTAGCTTGAACGCCAAGCATGACCGCCTGCGAGGAAGCACCTCCGCATCATCCAGCGCAACGCCTGGAAGATCGCGCGGCATTACAACGATGCGCAGGCCGAGGATTTCCACGGACTGCGTAATCTGTGCCTCACGACGCACGAGACGATGGAGGACTGGATTGAGGACAAGCTCCGCGCGATCCGCCTGATCGGCGAGGAGCCGCTCGACCTGGTTGCCGCTGTTCATGATGGCCTGACGCTTCAGCAGTACATGAAGCAGAATCCGGAGCTGTTCCTCGCCGGCAAGAGGCGACGTCAGGCGAAGCGTGACGCGGACGGCGCACCGCAGCCGCCGGCCGATCCGCCGGAGCATGCTTCCCTCGAGGATCAGAACCGCATCCTGCGTGAGCAGGTGGCCGCGCATCGGGAACGCGAGAAGGCGCTCCAGAAGGAGCTGCGGACGTTGAAGCAGGCTTACGCCCGGCTCGAACGCGCGTTCCGCAACCTGAAGCGCCTCGTAAACCGACTCGACCAGGACGGCAAGGCCGCCGCCTGAGCAACAGAAAGGGCACGGACGCCCTAGTGAACGCTGAGCTTCCCCCCACCTTCGATCCCTTCGCCGCGTCGTTTCGACGCGCGCGCTGTCCTATGCGCGGCTGCGACGGCCGGCTCATTCGTGATCGCATTCATGAGCACCGCGTGCGCGTGACATGCGACACGTGCAGCTTCGCGCAGATCCTTGATCGTCCGAACGAGGACCTCGCCCGCGCTCCCTCTCCTCCGCCCAAACCAAAGGAGCCCACCATGCCCACCGGCAAATCAACCGGCCTCACCAAAGCGCAGTATCAGCGCTGGCGCAACTGCGGCCATCCCGACCTCGACGCGTTCAAAGCGGCGGGGTGCCCGACGCCCACTGAATGGCACAAGCTCCAGGCCGGCGACGGCGACACGCCGACGCCGACTCCGCCGAAGCGTAAGAAGAGCACGAAGCGCTCGCGCAAAAAGAAGGTTTCCGGGCGTTCCGAGGAAACCAGCCTGCCCGCGATGCGCGAGGAGCGACTGGTGGCCGCGGAGCCTCTCCATTCGCTTCAATCAACGCGCACCAGCTCGGGCACCGTGCGCGTGCGCGCCATCGTCATCGACGCGGAGATGAGCGGCGGTGACGTCGCGGGCCTGGTCGACCAGCTCACACGGGCGCTGCGCCAGTAACGAGGAGGTCCGTCGCATGACGCCGTTCGATTCGACCCAGGATGCCATCAACCACGCCGCGCACGGTGGGCAGGCACTGCTGCTGTTGCGGCGACGGCCGCGACGCCGGCGGGCGGGTCAGCCGGTCAGCAGTGGCCGGCTGTATGACCACGACCAGGTCCGCCTTGCCCGCACCGCGCGGCGCATCGGCCTGGGCACCGCGTTCGTCCTCGGTGCCAACACGCCGCGCCAGCACATCATCGTGCCGGCTCGTGTGTTGCCGCGCTGTCGCCGCGAACTGGAGACGGGACTGATCCCCACGTGATGGAGCACGCCGCCATGCCTGAGCACGGACGCCAGGGCGAGCAGCTCGACCAGGACGAGATCAAGCAACAGATCGTCGCCGCGCTGCAGCGTCGGCGCGACGCCCGCCGGCCGGGCGAGCTGCCACGGCCGGTACCCGCCATTGTGATCGCGCAGCGCTTCGGCATCCGCATCGGCGGCTCGCGCGACTCGCGCCGACGTGGCGCCCGCGAGCTGATCCGCGCGCTGCGCAAGGAGGGCACGCCAATCCTGCCGCATGGGAAGGGCTACTACCTCGCCAGCGACCTCGCCGACTATCAGGCGGCCGAGCAGTACGCGCGGCGCAACGGCCTTCAGGACCTGGCCCTCGCCGCCACGATCAAGCACCACCCCGAGCGGGCCGACACCGCCGGCCAGCTCGGCTTATTTGCAGGAGATCAATCGGGCCGCCGGTGAGCCGCAGCGGCCCGACGACAACTCGGCAC
>JBMCXL010000366.1:0-3379 GCA_048621015.1 Phycisphaeraceae bacterium | reverse complement strand
TCGGGCGCGGGAAGCGCCGGCTGGGCCGGACGTTCGCCCGCCCCCCGGTCGCCGGAGACCTGGCCGTCGCCGCCCGGCTTCGGGTTCATGCCTTCGCGCTTGCGCCACTCGTTCGCGTCAATCACGTTGTTGCGCGCCATGATCTCCAGGCCCTGCTGGCGGGTCAGGAAGTCGCCCCGCGTGAACGGTTCGGTGTCGAACTTCGCGAGCCGGCTGCTGTTGCCCGACGGCATGATCAGGTCGCGCCAGATCGCCTGCTGGATCGCCTCGATCCACGGCAGCAGCGTGTTGTTGATGAAGCCGATCGCCTGCTGCTCGATCCCCGAGCCCCAGCTCGTCGACTTGTCGACATCGCCGAGCATGTGCGGCGGCACGCCGAAGAACATGGCGATCTCCGAGCGCGAGAACTTGCGGGACTCGATGAACTGGCCTTCCTCGGCGGTCATGCCGACCTTGGTCCACTGCATGCCCTGCTCGAGCACCACGGTCTTGTGCGAATTCTCCACCCCTGCATAGAGCCGCTCGAACTGGTCCCTCAGCCGTTCGATGGCTTCCTGCTGCAGCGCCTGCTCGGTCGACAGCACCCCGCCCAGGCGCGCGCCGTTGGCGAACAGCTTGGCCGCGTGCTTCTCCGACTGCGCCGCCAGGCCGATCGCCTCGCGCGCCGCCGCGATCGGCGACAGGCCCACCACGCCGTCGGTGGACAGCCCGCGCAGATGCATGATCTCGAACTGCGAGAAGTCGATCTGCGCGCCGTCGAAGCGCGTGTAGTGGTAAATCAGCTCGAGATCCGAGATCTGCTCCAGCCACATGTTCGCTGGGTTGAGCGGCACCAGCTCGTGCACCTCACCGCCGGCCCGCGCGACGAACACGTAGGCGTTGCCGCGCAGCAGCAGGTGGCCCATGATCAGCTGCTTGAACTCGTACGCCGTCTGCCAGCGGTTCGGCGAACGGTGCAGCAGGAAGTCCAGCGGATCGTCCTCGTGCACCGTCTCGTGCTCGCCGTCGACCTCGTAGACCCGCAGCGGCAACAGCGCGATCATCTGCGACAGCAGCCGGATGCACGCATAGACCGTCGGCACGCGCAGCGCCGAGGATTCCGTGACCGAGGCCCCGCTCGCCGTCTCCGAGCCGGCGGCCAGCTGCCGCGACAGCTCGGCGGTGGTCAGTTCCTTGCCGCTCTCCGGCTGCACCGCCGCGCGCAGCATGCGCGCCAGCCGCGCGATCGGACCGCTCCGCCTAGACAACGATGAGCCCTCTTTCGTTATAGACCGACACGATCGGCCCGCGGTCCGGCATTGCCAGCCCCGTGCCCATCACGCCGGCGACGATGCCGTCGATCTTTTCCGATGAGCGGTTCTTGACCGGCTTGATGTCGCCGGCCGAGTTCATGTCGATGGCGACGTTCGATGCCATCCAGCGCAGCACCGGGTTGTTGCCGTGCTCGAACGTGCCCTTCAGCACCTGCCGCTCCAGCTCCTTCGACGGCGGCGACAGCGCATAGGATGTCTGCGCGAAGCGGTTGAACCGCTCCTCGCCGAAGTGATCCAGCAGCTTCGGTGAGATCCACGAGTCGTTCCAGCGGTCGATCGCCAGCCCTCGGACGTCGAACATGTCCGAATCCGCGATCGCCTGGCTCAGAACGGCCTCGTAATCGACCACGTTGCCGGGCGTCAGCGTCATCGCCCCGGCGCGCGCCCAGCGGTCGTAAGGGACCCGGTCGCGGCGCACCCACTCGAGCACGTTGTCCTCCGGCACGAAGAACCGGCACACCCACACCAGGCGCTGGTCCGCGCCGGCCGGCGGAAACACCCACACCAGCGCCGTCACATCCTGCGTTGCGCTCAGGTCGATGCCGCCGAAACACGGCCGCCCGCGCATCTCCTCGGGCAGGCGCTTCCAGTAATCCGGATCGTCCGGCTGCGCGGAGCACCGGGCCCACTTGTCCATCTGCAGCCAGCGGACGTCCTGCTCGGTCCACAGGTTCAAGTGGTAACGCTTGAAGTCGTTCTCGTGGCGCGGGTTCTCCGCGGCCTTCTTCGCTTCGGCTTCCAGATACCCCGTGTTGACCGACACCCCGATATTCGGGTTGGCCTTCGCCCAGACCTCCGGATCCTGCCAGTCGTCGTCGGCGCCGGCCTCGTAGATCACGACCAGCCGGTCGGGATCCTCGATGATCTTGTCAACGATCTTGCGGTCGTATTGATAGACCTCCCAGCCATAGCCCGTGCGCGTGCCTGCCGTGGAGGTGTGAAACTCCAGCGGCTGCGCCCGCGCCGCCATGCCCTGGCGCACATACTGGTCGAGCCGGTCGTCGGGCCACTCGTGCAGCTCGTCGCCGATCTTGAACGATGGGTTGAGCCCGTGCTTGCCCCCCGGCTTGCCCGACAGCGGCCGGAATATCCCGTCGAGCGCCGGGCAATAGATCTTGTTCTTCCACACCTCCACGTGCTTCGAGAGCTTCGCGGAGTTGTCCGCCATCGCCTGCGCGGCGCCGAACACGATCCTGGCCTGTTCCTCCTTGGAGGCGATCGCGTAGCCTTCCGCGCCGCGCTCGCCGTCGCCCAGCAGCAGGAGCAGCGCCACGCCGGCGGCGAGCTGCGTCTTGCCGTTCTTGCGCGGCACCCACACGTCGCAGACGCGGTAGCGCCTGGTGCCGTCCTCGCGCCGCCAGCCGAACAGCGGCCGGATGATCTGGTCGCGCTGCCACGGCTCCAGCGTGAACGGCTGGCCCGCCCAGCGCCCCTTGTGGTGGCGCAGGTAGCGCGCGAAGAAGTCGCAGGCGCGATCCGCCGCGCGCTCGTCGAACCAGTCGCCGGCGTCCATCAGTTCAGCAACCCGAGCGGGCTTTCGTCGCCGTCGTCGTCCGGCCGGCCGTCCTCGCCGTCGCCCGGCGGGAACGGCAGGTTGCCCTGCTGCATCCGCGCGCGCAGCTGCAGGATCTTCTGGCGCGCGTCCGGCGTCAGCCCGAACTTCGCCTCGAGATCGGCGAGGATCGACTCCACCCGCGTCAGCGCGGTGAAGTCCGGGTTCAGCCGCTGCATGCGCCCGTGCCGGCTCTCGGTCTCGTAGCTCTCGCCCTGCTTGTTGACCTTCTCGCGCAGCCGCAGCCAGCGCGCGAGATAGTCGCAATACCGCGCCAGCGCGTTGTGGTGGCTCGGGCGCAGCATCTTCTCCGCGACCAGGTCGTGCGTGACGATCTTCCAGAACGTGAGCGCGTCGCCGCTCAGCCAGTCCGGTGCCTCGATCTCAGCCATTGCCATCGCCACCGCCGCTGCCGGGCAGCGACAGATCGCCCTGTCAAAAAAAAGTTTCCCGAAATCCGCCGCGCACAAAAACGTGGGTGGAACGCGCGGTCTTGGCGGGTTCCGCCCAGAGA
>JBMCXL010000365.1:0-3388 GCA_048621015.1 Phycisphaeraceae bacterium | reverse complement strand
TCGGCTACAACATGACCGTCACCACGGCCGACGGCGGCGGGACGGTCGAGGTGTATCCGAACCAGTATCCCGCGTTCAACGAGCAACAGAAAAAGGCGCTGTCCTACGAGCAGGACATCGAGCCGAACCTGGAGCAGACGGTCCTGCTGCCGCCGCGCTCGTGGCGGCGCGAGCAGGGCATGGGCGAGCGTTTCGAGGCGGTCAAGCAGGCGGCGCGCAAGCTCGGTGTCAACCGCATCGTCAACAAGCCGCAGAAGGACGAGCGCGTGCCGATGGGCTTCATCGCCTCGGGCACCGCGTATGCGTACCTTCAGCACGCGCTGGCGGAGATGGGCCTGACCGGGCGGCTGCCGATCCTGAAAATCGGCATGCCGTACCCGCTGGACGATCAGCTTGTGCAGGCGTTCGCGCAGCAGTGCGAGCAGGTCGTGGTGATCGAGGAGCGCCGCTCGTTCGTCGAGCGTCAGGTGCTGGAGATCCTCGAACCGCTCAAGCAGCGCGGCGAGCTGCGCTGCGCCGTCTACGGGAAGCGCTTCCCCGGCGAGCTGCAAGGCATCCCCGATACGCGCGGCCTGAACCCCTCCGTGCTGATGGAGCGGCTGATTCCGCTGGTGAAGGACCACCCGACGCTGCCGATCGAGCTGACCAACGGCAACCTCACCACCGTGCTCCAGCGCATCCAGGCGACGGCCGAGTTCGACGTGAAGATCCCGGTGCGCACGCCGACGTTCTGCCCGGGCTGTCCGCACCGCGATTCGTCGAGCGTGCTGCTGGAGCTGCGCCAGGACCTGCTCGACTCCGAATACATGCTGCGCGAGCACAAGCGCAAGCCCGTCGATCTCGTGGCGCACGGCGACACCGGCTGCTACACGATGCTCATGTTCGAGCCCAACAAGCCGCTGATGCACAACTACAGCGGCATGGGCCTGGGCGGCGCGACCGGCGCCGGCGTCGATCCGTTCATCGACAACAAGCAGATCGTGTTCATGGGCGATGGCACGTTCTACCACTCCGGCCAGGTCTCCATCTCGCAGTCGATCTACAACGGCCAGGACATCACCTACATCATCCTGGACAACAAGACGACCGCGATGACCGGCCATCAGGGCAACGCCTCGCAGGAGCTGGACCTCTCTGGAAAAGAGATGAACCCGCTCGACATCGAGCGCATCGTCCAGGGCATGGTGCCCAAAAAGCTCAAGAAAGACGTGCGCATCGTCCGCATCAACCCGGCCGACCGCGATCGCTATCGCAAGCTCATGGAGCAGACGATCCTCGCCGACGGCGTCAAGATCGTCATCGCCGACAAAGAGTGCGGCATCACATATCACCGGCGCGTCAAGCGCGCCGAGCGCGCCCAGGTCAAGGAAAAGGGCTACCTCCCGAAGAAGTCCTACATGAACGTCGCCACGGAAGTGTGCGAGTTCTGCCTCGAATGCACCACCCAGACCGGCTGCCCGGGCCTGAAGGTCACCGACACCGACTACGGCCCCAAGATCCAGACCGACTTCTCCACCTGCGTCAACGACGGCGCCTGCCAGCGCACGCACGCGTGCCCGTCCTTTGAAGAGGTCACCGTCCTGCGCAAGCGCGCCGAGCGCATGGGCGACGAGCACGTGCAGCTCGACGACCTGCCCGCGCCGCCGCGCCCGATTCACGCCGACCAGGAAACGTGGCGCTGCTACCTCGCCGGCGTCGGCGGCATGGGCATCGGCACCGCGACGAGCATCCTCGTGCTCGCCGGCCACGAGATGGGCTATCACGTCCAGTTCCTCGACAAGAAGGGCCTGGCCATCCGCAACGGCGGCGTGTTCAGCCAGCTCGTGTTCAGCCGAACCGCGGAGACCAAGCACCAGGACCAGACGCCGCAGACGAAGCGAAGCACCAAGCCCACCCCCACTACGCCGCTGATCCCCTACGGCAGCGCCGATCTGCTGCTCGGCATCGACATCCTCGAAGCCACGCGCGCCATCGACCCGCAGCATCCCTATCGCGTCGCCAGCCCCGAGCGCACCGCCGCGGTGGTCAACACCGCCAAGACCGCGACGATTCGCGAGCTGATGGGCCGCGAGTCGTTTCAGACGGTCGACCTGGAAAAGACGATCCAGCGCTACACGCAAGCCGACCACTACACCGGCTTCAACGTCGGCGACCTGTGCGAGCGCGTGCTCGACAACCGTCTCTATGCCAACCTCATGATGATCGGCATCGCCTTCCAGAAGGGGCTGTTGCCGCTGACGCAGGAGACCATCGAGAAGGCGATCCGCACGATCACGCGCGACCAGGCCGACCGCAACCTGCGCGCGTTCTACATCGGCCGCAAGATCGCCGTGCGGCCCGACCTGTTCGTGGTCGAGAACAAGCGCGAGATCGAGTCGGCGCGCAAGGCGCTGCGCCGCAAGCTCAACATGCTGCGCACCGTCTTCCCCGGCAAGCGCGGCGAGGTGATCGCCCGCCAGTTCCGCGTGCTCATGAAGCAGACCTTCCGCGCCACGCGCGGCATCCGCGTCGACGACCAGCTCATGCGCGACGTCATCATCCGCGCCTACGACTGCGTCATCTGGGGCGGCCCCAGCCACCGCGAAAACGGCGGCATCGCCTACGCCAAGCGCTACTGCAACCGCCTCGTCGACGTGTTCAAGAAAGACCACGCCGACTACGGCTACGAGATCACCCGCGCCGTGGTCTGGAACCTCGCCCGCGTCATGCTCATCAAGGACGAGGTCTACACCGCCGCCATGCTCACCAGCCCCGAGAAGTACAAGCGCGACCGGCGCCGCTTCAACGTCAACCCCGAGCGCGGCGACAAGATCATCTACAAGCACCACAACCGCCCCGAGTTCGACATCTTCGGCTGGAAGATCCGCTTCGAGTGGAAAAGCCGCGACTGGCAGCTGCGCCTCATGGCCAAGGCCCGCCCGCTGCGCAACGTGCTCCCGCAATGGCACCAGCGCGAGCGCGCCTTCCGCGACTGGTACGAACAATTGGTCGACCGCCTCGACTGGCGCGGCCCGCGCGACTACCAGCGCTGGCTCGAAATCCTCCGCCAGCCCGAGCGCGCCACCGGCTTCCGCGAGGTGCGCTATCCCAAGATGGACGCCGCCCGCCGCCGCGCCGAGCAACTGCTCGCCATGGACCCGGACACCTACGAGCCCAGCACCGAAATCGCCTCCAGCCCCGACGGCACCGTCCGCCTCCCCGTCCTCGGCGCGGCGTGAGTTGTGACAAGGTGACAGGGTGACAAGGCAACCCCTGCCCCACGCCGGACTGAAGCGAGTCCGCGAGCGCAAGTCCGGATCGCAGCGCCCCATCCCCTGCCAATCCAGATTAACCATCCAGACTGACCATCCGGAACACCGCTCGCAGACTCGCTGCGCTCCGGCGTGGT
>JBMCXL010000364.1:0-3426 GCA_048621015.1 Phycisphaeraceae bacterium | reverse complement strand
GAAACTGCTATCATCCACCATTCCGCCCAGCCGCCCGGGCGGTCCGCCACCCGAACCACGACAGGTGCCCGAAATGCAGAAGCGCACGCACGACTGCGGCGCGTTGCGAAAGCAACACGTCGGCCAGCCCGTCTCCCTCGCCGGCTGGGTCAACAACTACCGCGACCACGGCGGCGTGATCTTCATCGACCTGCGCGATCGCGAAGGCCTGACGCAGGTGGTCTTTCACCCCGAGCACGCCGACGCGCACGCGCTCGCGGACAAGCTGCGCCACGAGGACGTGGTGTGGGTCGCCGGCGAGTGCATCGAGCGCGAGGCCGGCATGGCCAACCCGAAGCTGCCGACCGGCGAGATCGAGGTCAGCGCCACGCAGCTCGAAGTGCTCAACAAGGCCGAGACGCCGCCCTTCTCGCCCGAGGCCGCAGAGAAGACAGGCGAAGAGCTGCGCCTGCGCTACCGCTACCTCGACATGCGCCGGCCGCGCATGCAGGAAATCATGCGCACGCGCCATCGCGTGACCAAGATCATGCGCGATTACTTCGACGAGGGCGGCTTCTATGAGATCGAGACGCCGTACCTTTGCCGCTCCACGCCGGAGGGCGCGCGCGACTTTCTCGTGCCGTCGCGCTTGCAGCCGTCGCATTTTTACGCCCTGCCGCAGAGTCCGCAGCTTTTCAAGCAGATCCTGATGGTGGCGGGCCTGGAGAAATATTTTCAGATCGTGCGCTGCTTCCGCGATGAGGACCCGCGCGCCGATCGGCAGGCGGAGTTCACCCAGCTCGACGTGGAGATGAGCTTTGTCGAGCCGGACGACGTGATCGCGGCGTGCGAAGCGCTGATGGCGCGCATCTGGAAAGAGGTGCTGGATGTGGAAGTGCCGACGCCGATCCCGCGCATGGGTTACGACGAGGCGATGAGCCGATATGGCTCGGATCGCCCCGACCTGCGCTACGACCTGGAGCTGGTCGACGTCACCGACATCGTCAAGGACACCGAGTTCAAGGTCTTCACCGGCGCGATCGAGCAAGGCGGCATCGTCAAGGCGATCCGCGTGCCCGGCGGCGGCAAGCAGCCACGCAGCTACACCGACGGTCTCGCGGAATGGGTCAAGCAGTTCGGCGCCGGCGGCCTGCCCGTCACCAAGGTCGAAGGCGGCCAGTTCGCCACCGGCGTCCAGAAGTTCGTCCAGCCCGTCTTCGATGCGCTCACGCAGCGCCTCGAAGCGCGGGACGGCGACCTCATCGTCTTTGGCGTCGATGCCAAACCCGCCACCGTCCATCGCGTGCTCGGCGAGCTGCGCGTGCGCCTGGCGCGCGACCTCGAATTGATCGACACGAACAAGTGGGCCTGGCTCTGGGTCGTCGACTTCCCGCTGGTCGAATGGGACGAGCAGCGCCAGGGCTGGGACAGCCTGCACCACCCGTTCACCGCGCCGACCGATGAAGACCTCGACAAGCTCGAATCTGACACGGCCAGCGTCAAGTCCAAAGCCTACGACCTCGTCCTCAACGGCTCCGAGCTCGGCGGCGGCTCGGTGCGTATCCACCGGCCCGACATTCAGCAGCGCGTCTTCAACCTGCTCGGCATCGACGAGGAAGCGGCGCGCCAGAAGTTCGGCTTCCTGCTCGACGCGCTCAAGTACGGCGCGCCCCCGCACGGCGGCATCGCCTTCGGCCTCGACCGCATCGTCATGCACCTGACCGGCACCAGCAACATCCGCGACGTCATCGCCTTCCCCAAGACCCAGAACGGCGCCGACCTGCTCACCGGCGCGCCCGCGCCCGTCGACGAGATGCAGCTCGCCGAGCTGCAACTGCGCGTCCAGTCCGCGCGCAAGCACGACACACAGACAGCGTCGTAAGCTGCAAGCCGGTCCTGAGGGAGTCTGCGAGCGAAGGTCCGGATTTCGGGCGCTGGAAAATCCGGACCTGCGCTCCCTGCGGTCGCTCCGGTCCGGCGGGACCAACCATCCCTCTTTCACTGCAAAAACGGATTCCCCACGCGCTCGCGCCCGATCGTCGTCTCCGGCCCGTGCCCCGGCAACACGCGCGTCTCGTTCGGCAGCGTCAGCAACTGCTCCCGGATCGCGCGCATCAGCGCCGCATGATCCGAGGTCGGAAAATCCGTCCGCCCGATCGATCCCGCGAACAGCGCATCGCCCGCCAGCGCCACCCCATGCTCGCGCTGGTAAAGCGTGATGCCCCCCGGACTGTGCCCCGGCGTGTGACGCACCTCGAACGCGATCCCGTCCAGCGTCAACATCTGCCCGTGCGCTAGCGTGTCCGTCGCATCGGGCGCGATGATCGGCTGCTCCAGCACGATCGAAAGATTCAACGCCACATCGGTCAGAAACTCGCGCTCCGCTTCATGAATCAGAATCGGCAGCTCCGGCCACCGCTTCCGCACCGCATCCAGCCCCGCGATGTGATCCACGTGCGCGTGCGTCAACACCACCTGCCGCGGCGAAAGCCCGTGCTCGTCAATGTAGCGCAGCATCGGCGCCGGGTCGAACCCCGCATCCACGATCCAACACGCCCCGCTGGCGACGCGCACCACGTAGCAGTTGGTCATCCAGTCGCCGAGCGTGAACGTCTCGATATGCAATGAAGCAGACATGCCCGAAGTGTAGCGGCTCAGGCGCTGCGGTTCACAACGGCTCATGCCGCGGCAGCCCCGCCCGGCGCGGATACGCCCTCGGCGTCGGCCGATCCTTCACGACGCTGATCACGATCAACTCGCGCGCCGCCGGATCGGCCGGCTCATCGGGATACGCCTCGATCACCTGCACCTCGCCCGCGCCCAGCACGCTCAGCGCATCGCCCGCCGCCGCCAGTTCGCTTTCGCCCGCCTTGCCCTTCATCGCCAGCACGCGCCCGCCCACCTTCACCAGCGGCAGCGCATACTCCAGCACCTCCGCCACCGACCCCACCGCCCGCGCCATCGCCAGCTCGTACCGCTGCCGATGCGCCGCGTCCTGGCCGACGTGCTCGGCGCGATCGTTGAGCACATGTGCATTGGTCAGCGGCAGCTCATCGACGCACTGCTGAAGAAAGCGCGCCTTCTTGCCCGTCGCCTCCAGCAGCGTGAAATGCAGGTCCGGCCGCGCGATCGCCAATGGAATGCCCGGCAACCCCCCGCCGCTGCCGATGTCGATCAGCGCCGCGCCTTCGCCCAACGGTTCCAGCCCCGGCGCGAGCGTGAGACTGTCCAGGATCAACCGATGCCACGCCGCCTCCGGCTCGCGCACCGCCGTCAGATTCACGCGCCGGTTCGCTTCCAGCAACAGGTCCAGATACCGCGCCAACCGTTCGAGCTGCGCCTCATCGAGCGCGACATCGAGCCGCTGGAGGGTGGGTCGTACGAAGTCGGGGATGCTCATCGCCATGAGCGTAGCATAGTGTGAAGTGTTGAATGCACGAATGTGGA
>JBMCXL010000363.1:0-3447 GCA_048621015.1 Phycisphaeraceae bacterium | reverse complement strand
ATCCGGCGCCAGCGGCCGTTCCACGATGCGGACGAACGATTCGATCTCGCCGAGCAGCCGCACGCGCGTGAACAACTCGCGCTCCAGCGCCGCCGCGTGCAGGCCGACGACCGACACGATGTCCCCATGCGCCTCCAGCCGCAGCGATGCAGCCGCGCCGCCGATCTGCCGCGCCACGCAGCCGACCACGAGCAGATCCTTCACGCGCATGCCGAGATACGAGCAACCCATCAGGTACGCCAGCCGCTGCTCCTTGCCGTCGACGCCGAACCGCTCGTGGTTCAACGGCCAGTGTCCCTGCGTCTGCCCCAGCCCGCGAAGATCGACCGCGAAAACGGTG
The DNA here is from genome assembly GCA_048621015.1 of Phycisphaeraceae bacterium. Taxonomy (GTDB): domain Bacteria; phylum Planctomycetota; class Phycisphaerae; order Phycisphaerales; family Phycisphaeraceae; genus JBMCXL01. The sequence continues at coordinate 3,107 of JBMCXL010000363.1, read as the reverse complement.
TGGCCGGCCTCGGCCCATCTTTCCAGCTCACCCCGCGCCGCGACGGCCGGTGCGAAACCCGTGTCGTTGAGATACACGATCACGTCGCCGGCGGGCCGGCGCGGCCGCATCACGATGGCGGGCAGCACGATTCCGTCCTCCGGCCGGATCAGCAGCCGTTGCAGCTCGCAGCGCTCGCGCTGCACCGGTGCGAGTCATTCGAGCTCCGGCTCGGGCAACTCATGCAGCCTGTCCACGTCCAGCAACTCGCGGATTTCACCCAGCGCGTGCTCCGTGCCGACCGCCGCCCATCGCGCCTCAGCGTGCCGCGCCATCTGCTGCGCCCGCCGCGCGTTCAGATCGAACAGGGACACCGCTCCCGCGCAACGCATCACCTGCCCGTGCTCGGTGACGCGGCTCTCCCGCTCCGTGAGCACCTCGAGATCGTCCGGCTCGGGCGCGGGCTCGTCCACCGCACGCAGGAAGCGGGTCATCCAGCGCACCGACGCTTCGCGCAGCGGTCGGTGCCAACCGTGCGGGCCCGTCGCTTCCGTCAGCGCGAGGTGCTCCGGGTGGCCCAGCGCTTCGAAGACGCGCCGGGTGCGCTGCACGCTTCGTCGCGTGCCCTCGATATCGAAGTAATCGTCCGTCGCGGCGCAGACCATCACGGGCACGGGGGCGCGCATCGTGAGAAATCCCGCGTGGTCCAGGCCGAACGCGAGCTGGCCGAAGATGTTCTGCTCGCTGTCTTGCGGGCCGAGGGTATGGACCAGCCGCTCGAAGCTGGTGATGTAGCATGACGGAGCAGCGGCTTTGATGCGATCGTCGACGGCCGTCAGCAGCGCTGTCTGCGTGCCGCCGCCGCTGTTGCCCATGACGCCGAGCCGATCGCCATCGATATCCGAGCGCTGCTGGAGATAGTCCAGCGAGCGGATCAGGTCGTGAATGATGAAGCGCGCGGGGTTTTTGCCGAGCGGGATCGATCCGACGCCGAGCGCGTTGTGCGCGAGACCGCTCCAGAGGTGGGGGTTGTCGTCGTCATCGAGCAGGTGGAACCGCTCGCCCTGATCGATGGGATCGACCAGCAGCGCGGCGAGGCCGTGGTGCGCCGCCAGCGCGCTGCCCCGCTGAGAGGCCTCGTCTGCCTTGCCGTGTCGCACGTGGCCGCAGGCGACCAGCACGGCGGGATAAGGTGGCTCGAACCGCGGATCGTCCGGCAGAAACAGCAACGCGGTCACGTAGACGCCGGGGCTCGATTCGTGGATCACCTTCTCCACGCGAAAGCCGGCGCGAGGCACCACCGCGACCGTGCGCGCGTTCAGGGGCGTGCGCGCCTCCGGCAGGCCGCCGATCGCGCTGTTGAGCCGCCGGCGCAGCGCCTGTTGCCACCGCGCGATTGATTCGACGTCGACCGGGGCGGCAAGCCGCTCGTCCTCCACCCGCTCCGTGACAGCGAGATGGCGTGCGATCCGCTCCTGAAGATAAGCGCGCATCATCCGCGCGCCGTCGAGGCGCCCGGCGAGCAGCTCCAGTTCGTCGGACCGGCGCGCGGCGAAGGAGGGGTTGTTCATGGGCGCGCTCATCCCTCCATCTTCCCATGCGATGGACGTGCGATCAACGTGATGCTGACGTTGCAATACCTGTTCGCGGTGCGTGCGGCCCCGGAACACATCCGTATCGACAATGGAAAACTTCCATGAAAGCCTGGTCAAGTGAGGGCGCACCACATGCACGATTCCAATGCGTCAGGAACCCAGTGGTCATACTTCCATGACCTTGCCCCTGTGAACGGCGGCGTAAAAGTGCGCCGGGTGGCGGGGGCGGATTAAAAGTGAAGATGTATGAAGATGGGGCTCCTGGAGTTGGGACAATGGTCCCGCTCATCAGCAATCCCCAGGAGAGCCCCAATGAAAGCATACTACGTGATCGCCCTAAATGCATTTGCGAAGGTCTGACGGAGGTTGCCACGCGATGCGAAGATTGTACCGTCGCAGGTATTCGCTCACCTCGCGCATCAACTGCTCCATCGTCTGGCACTGGTGGTTGTAGGTCACATTCCGATGCAGTTCCCGCCAGAGCCGACGCTCGATCCGGTTCTCCTCCGGGCAGTACGGCGGAAGAAAATGCAGCTTGATCCGTTCGCCATGCTCATCGAGCCACGCCTGCGTCTGTCGGCTGCTGTGAATCCGGTAGTTGTCGAGAATCACGTGGACCATCCGTTTCTCCGCGTACGCCTTCAGCAGTCGATCAAGCAGGTCGATGAACAGTCGGCTGTTTTTCTTCTCGCCACGTACCCAGTGCACCCGGTCCGTCTGCGCGTCCATCGCCCCGGCAAGGTAGCGTTTGCGGTTCTGGCCCGGTGTCTCGACTTCGCGCTGTTGCCCCGGCAGCATCCAGTCCGCGCCGATACGCGGGTTCAACTCGATGTCCACCTCGTCTTCCCACACCGCCGCCTCGTTCGCCGGCAGCGTCTCGATCAACCGCCGGAGCATCCGCACACGACGCTGTGTGGCACGCTTCGACCATGGGCAGCGCACCGTCGGCTTCGGTCGGCCACGCCGCACGCCCAGCCACTTCAGCCAACGCGACAATCGACTGCGGCTCAGCTTGACGCCGGTGTAAGCGGCCGCCGTCTGACCGATCAGCCGCAGGTTCCAGCGCGGCGAACGGTGGCCGAACTCGGGCGGGGTGTATTGCAGAAGCCATCGCAACGTCTCCAAGTAAAACGCATCCACCTTTGCGCGGGCGGCGTTATCCTCGCGTGCGTCGATCAGCCCCGCTTCGCCGTATTCACGCCATCGACGGCGCGTGCGGGCGACCGTCGATTCGCTGCACCCGAGGCCGTCTGCGATCCGAGCAATGGACTTGCCCTCGGCCGACTGAATCACGATCCTGTAGCGCGTCCGTTCGTCTGCGTCCCGACACCGGCGGGCAATGCGTGCCATCCGCCGGCGATCCCGACGCAGGATGAAAAACCGTCGATCTTTCATCATGGCGTTCCTCCTTGAACCCGCTGCAACTTCGGGGGAACGCCATGTTTACATCATCCGTCAGGCCTGCGCAACGGTATTTAGTGGGCTTGGCAGTCAGCACCGGCCTGGCCACGAGGTGACTGGGGAATACCGGTT
>JBMCXL010000362.1:0-3457 GCA_048621015.1 Phycisphaeraceae bacterium | reverse complement strand
ACGCCCTACCCGTGCCCGATCTCGGCCTTGGCTGCAAGCGCTGCGGCTATCCGCTGGCGGGGTTGACCGAGCATCGCTGTCCGGAGTGTGGTCGTCCGTTCACGCTGGAGGAGTACCTGCCGCGCGGCGACTGGCCGGCGTTGATCGCCGGCGGCGAAGAAGTGCGTGCCACGGTGGAGACCATCCGCCTGCTGCACACGTACCAGATCCCGTTCGTGGAGATGGCGGACCCGTTGCAGGCGGCGCTGGCGCACGTGTGGCCGGCGGTGAATCGCCAGGCGCCGCGACTGGGCGTGCCGCGCGAGCGCTACTTCGAGGCGATCGACCTGATCCGCCGGCAGCGTTTCGGCGAAGCGATGCCGCAGCCGCCGGCGCCGCCGGAGCGCGCGGAGGAGTGGCGGTGCGCGCAGTGTGATGAAGTGAACCCGCCGAATTTCGAGATTTGCTGGAATTGTGGGGCGGCGGCGCCGGATGGAGGAGGGTGAGGGTGGTGCGGCGGATGGAGCGCCCACGGTCGGGAGACCGTGGGCTTTCGGGGGCGCTGCTTGGAATGAAAAGCCCCGCGCCGAGGGCGCGGGGCTGTGGGGGGATGCGCCCTGTCGAGCGCGTGCGAAGCGTGTGGTGTTTTTCAGAACGTGAGCTGGTACTGGGCGCGGAAGGCGACCTGTCCGTCCTCCTCGGGCGCATCGGTGCGCAGGCCGAGGCCGCTGCTGGTGTTGACGATGCTGCGCAGCGGGTCGAGGCCGTAGACGACGTCGGCGGTGAACTTGGCGCTGTGCTTGCGCTGGTACCAGTTGACGCCGGCGGTGATGAGACTGGTTTCCTCGTCTGAGTTGCCGGCCGCGACATCGGGGCGGGCGTCGTCCTGAAGAATCAGCTCGTAGCGCACGAAGGGTTGGATTTCATCGGGTACGAGGAAGTAGCCGGCTTCGACGAGCAGGCCGTAGTCGTCGAAGTCCGTGCCCGCGTCCATGTCGGTGTGGTTGCCGTAGAGCGCGGCGAGGACGCCGAAGCCGTTGGACTCGAAGGTGGCGTCGGCGGTCCAGCGGAGGAAGTCGCCGTTGATCATGTCCTCGCCGGTTTCACCGACCTGGTAATGCACGCCGCCGCCGAGGAACAGGCCCGTGTCGTCGCCGGCCCATGCGACGGCGGGGTCCTTGAGCTGGCCCCAGTCGCCGGCGAGCCGGGCCACGGCGCGGCCGCTGAAGGCGACGTCCACCGCGTCTTCGTGGAAGTCCGTGCGATCGCCGTTGGCGCCGTCGTTGACCATGCCCGCGAGGCGGAAGCGACCGGCGTTGTAGCTGAGCATCACGCCTTCGGTGTAGTTGAGGGTGAACGTATCGTGCACGCTGGAGCGCTCAACGGCGAGCTGGCGGCTGGAACTGGTCAGCTCCTGCAGCGCGAAGGGCGCTTTCATGCGGCCGGCGGTGATGCTGAGGTTGTCCGTCAAATCGTAGCCGAGCGTGAAGGCTTCCACGATCGCGCCGCCATCGGACCGATTGCCGGCGATGATGAAGGCGTAGCTGAGTCGCGGATCGGCGATGTGGCCGCCGCCCTTGATCTTGACGCGGCGCATCTGGAAGCCCGCTTCGTTGTCGTCCTCGTCCGGGTCGGCGTCGCGCGCGCCGTCGCGATGGTTCCAGATGTAGCGCGTCTGAATCTGGCCGCCCAGTTTCAGACGAAAGCTCTGGTCAGGGCTTTGGATGAAAAAGCCGCCGTCGTAACCGGCCGTCGCGCCTTCCTGGAGCAGACTCGAGCGCGTCCTGGCGTCGGCGAGGACTTCGTGCACCAGCGCCTTGACCTCCTCGGCGCGGCGCTCGCTCATCCACTGCCCATCCTCACTTCGCTCCAGTTCCGCGACGCGCGCCTGGAGCTGGCGCACCTGCTGTTCCAGGCGCTGCGCGCGATCGTTGTTTCCCTCCGCCCCCCATGCCACCGGCGCCAGTCCCGTCGCCAGCGCACCGCCCAGGGCCAGTGTTCGTGCCATTCGACGCATCATCCATCTCCTTTCGCGTGGATAAAACTGCGGTTCCACCTCCAACGGTTGCAACCGTGAGTGCAAAGGTATCCGATCGATGTCAGGGCGGCGCTTGCGGGCGGTTAATTCTGCGTGAATCCCCGCGCCTTAAGTCGATCGCGTTGCGGTATACTCGCCCGCACCACGCCACGGGAGACACCGCCATGATTCGGCTCGCCATGGTCGGCTGCGGAAAAATGTCGGCAGCGTATCTGAAACAGATGGAGCCGCTCGCTGATCGGCTCGGGTTCACGGCGCTGGTTGACATCGACCTCGAGCGCGCCCGCGCCGCGGCGCAGGCTTCACCTGTCGCGGCACGCGCGACGTGCGCCACCGATTACCGCGATATCCTCGATCAGATCGACGCGGCCATCATCGCCCTGCCGCACGACCTGCACCACGAAGTGTCGATCGGCCTCATGGAAGCGGGCAAACACGTGCTGATCGAAAAGCCCCTCGCCAACACCGAGCGCCAGTGCCTGGACATCATCGACACCGCCGAGCATACCGGCGTCGTCGCCATGCACGGCTACGTGATGCGCCACAACCCACTCGTCCGCCAGTATTCACAGTTGCTGCGCGACCAGGCGCACGGCGAGCCGTTCCACGTCTCCATCTGGACCGAGCAATACACCGACGCCTCGCGCGGTGCATGGATCGGCCAAGTCCGCGGCGTCGGCGGCGGCCAACTGTTCAGCCACGGCTGCCACTACATCGACCTGCTCCTGCACTGGCTGGGTGAGCCGATCGAAGGCACGCACGTCGGCACCAACCTCGGCACGCCCTGGATGGAGATGGAAGGCACCAGCAACGTCGCCATGAAATTCGCCAGCGGCGCCACGGCCTACCATTTCGGCACGTGGGGCGCCCGCGGCAGCCGACTGGGCTACAGCTTTCAGGCGCACTGCACTGGCGGCATGCTGGAAATGGACCGCCGCGCCGGCGAGATCGTGCACTGGCTCGACCCGTCGCACGGTGATCTCGGCGGCATGACGCAGAAGGAACTGGAGGCGACCAAAGACAAGCCGCGCAGCCGCGTCCTCGCCCGCGCCGAGGCCGCGCACAAACACACCGCCGCGGAGGTCGAGCACTTCATCGACTGCATCGAGCAGAGCCGCACACCGGAAACGGACCTGCCCACCGGCCTGCAAAGCCTGCGCGCGATCTGGCGGCTGTACGACGCGGAACAGCGCGGGATCGTCGCCGACCTGCGCGGCCTCGGTCACGCGCAATTCTCACCCGAGCCCGACCCGGTGCTCGCCGAGCGCAAACGCTTCGGGTACACGTGCGACTACGAAGCGCTGTTCGCGTGAGAGTTCCAAGTTTCAAGTTTCAAGTTTGCGGAGACGGCGGCGAAGCCGCCGTACAACTTGAAACTTGAAACTTGGAACTTGAAACCGGCCGCGCATAAAAAGACCCCGCCTGGGGAGGCAATCCAGG
>JBMCXL010000361.1:0-3466 GCA_048621015.1 Phycisphaeraceae bacterium | reverse complement strand
CTCGAACGGCACCAGCACCTGCACCGGCGGCTCGGCGGGGTTGGCGCAGACGCGCTCGAGCTGGTGCAACCCGTGCTGCGCCATCAGATCAAAACGCCCGCTGACCCAGCCATGCTCGGCCAGCACCGGCGGATCGCTCGCCGGCCCCCGGCTTTCATAAATCAACGCGCCCGGCGGCACCGTCACGCCACGCTCCACCAGCGCCGCGAGCAGGCTCGACGCAATGCGATCGTCCGGCGCGATATACCCCGTAGGCGGGTCCGCTAGGCACGCCAGGTTCGCCGCCGGCTCCGTCGCGCCGCTGCGCCGCTCGCCCGTGATCTGCACCAGCGCCGGGTCCGGCACCAGGCCGCGCTGCGCATGGGCCAACCGATAGCCGCGCAGCCAGCGATCGTGACTCAGCCCCCGCGGCGTGCGCTCGCACACAAACGCGATACGCCGATGCCCTTGCGCGAACAGATGCTCGGTCGCGGCCAACCCCATCGCGAGGTTGTCGAACGCCACGGTCGACACCGGCAGCGTCCCGCCCGGCTCGGTCATGCAGTGGCCGAGCACGACGCACGGCGCCTCCCGGGCGCGCAGCTGCTCGATCAGCGCGGGCGTGACCATGCCCAGCAGCAGCAGGCCGTCCACCCCCTCGACAAACTGCCCTGCCGCCGCGTGATTCTCCTCCGACGAGAGGTCGGGATCGGTGAAGGTGTATTCCAGGCGGACCTGCTGCTCGCCGGCGGCCCGCGCCAGTTGCGCCATGATGGGCAGCTCCGTCTGCTCCTCCTCGCGCTCGCCGAGCACGAGCAGCCCTGTGCGGCGCATGGCTCGGCCGGCGTGGGAAGCGCGAGGCCGCGGCCGGTAGCCCAACTCGTGGCTGATCTGGCGCACCCGCTGCTTGGTGGCGTCGTGGACGTGCGGGTGGTCCGACAGCGCCATCGAAGCCGTCGCGGCCGACACCCCCGCCTGCCGGGCCACATCCTTCAACCGGGGCTGGGATTTCGCGCGCGTCATCGCCCTTAAGCTTCCCAAACGAACCTTGAATGTCAAGGCTTGAATTCAAACTCTTAACCTTGAACATCAAGCCGAAAATTCGAAGAAATTTATAAACCTTTAAATTATCACATATAACGTCGAATCGTCTCGGCAGCGCCTCCGCCGGGGCGGCGGTGGAGCGACTGCGCGGCCTGCCCGGCGGGGTCCAAGGCCCCGAACTGCGCGCTCCCCCGCCCCCATGCCCTCGCAGCCCGCCCCCGAGCAAAGAGCCCGCCGCAAGCCCACCTGACTGCCGCGCTTTGTCGGCAATGATTGTTTGTGTCGATTTAAACCCCTGCATCACAGGAACTTCAGGATCAGGAGGCGTGGCATGTTGCGAGAGGCCTCTCACTCGGAAAAGGCAAGTCAGACCGCACGCGACGCGGCTCAGCGCACCGGTCAGAAGGTCAAGGAGCAGACCCAGTCGATCACCCACTGGCTCACCGACCAGGCCGAGTCGCGCGGCCAGGAGCAGAAGGGCTGGCTCGCTGAACAGGCCCATGGCGTCGCCGAGTCGATGCGCACCTCCAAGGAGGGGCTCAAGGACGAGCAGCGCCAGGCGGTCGGCCAGTACCTCGACGCCGCCGCCGACCGGATCGACGGCTTCGCCGACTACCTGCGCAACCACGACGTCGCCGACCTCCGCCGCCAGACCGAGGACACCGTCCGCCAGCATCCCGGCCTGTTCCTCGGCACGATGTTCGTGGGCGGCCTCGCCCTCGGCCGGTTCCTCAGCAGCGGCCAGACCACCGGCTCCGAGCAGGGGCCACAGGCACAACAGGGGCAACAGGAACCGGGCTCGCAGTCCGATGAGTCCGTCCAGGCCGCCGCGCAGAGCCAGACCGGCCGCGAGTACGAACCCACCGTCGGCCCCGCGCCCGACCGACCACTGGCTCCGGGCGCCGAGTCCGCCGCTCCCCAAACCCCGCCCCCCACCACCCACGAGCGCAGCGACTTCCCCTACCGCCGACCCGAAGCGCCCACCAACCCGCCCGAATCCGGTGCCGGTGAGCCCGAACGCTTCACCGAACAACGCATGCCCGCCGAGGAACCCGAATCCGAGCAGGGACCATCCGAGCCGAACAAGCCGGAACACGAAAGGAAGGAGGATCGGCCGTGAGTCGATTCACCACCCGTACCGAACGCGCCGAACACGATGACCGCTCGCTCGGCGAGCTCGCCGGCGACCTGAGCGCGCAGGCCAACCACCTCGTCCAGCAGGAGATCAGCCTCGCCAAGCTCGAGATGCGCCAGATCGCCACCCGCCTCATGAAGGACGGCGCGCTGCTCATCGCCGGCGTCGCGGTGGCGTGGCTCGCGGTGCTCGCGCTGTGCGGGGCGATCGCCGCGGCGCTGACCGCGCTGTTCGCCTTGGCCGTTGACCTGGCGGTGGCCGTCTGGCTTGGCCCGCTGGTGACCGCGGTGCTGCTGGGCATTGTCGCCACCGCGCTCATCGTGGTCGGCCGCAACCGCCTCAAGCAGGAAAAAGTCCAGCCCGAGCAAACCAAGGAAAGTCTGCGAGAGGACGCCCAATGGCTGAAAAGACAGTTCCAGTGAACCAACGCGAGACGGACCCGCAGGCGCTGCGCGCCGACATCGCCGACACGCGCCGCCGCCTCGGCGAGACGCTCGACATCGTGCAGGAACGTCTCTCTCCCAGTTACCTCAAAACGCAAGCGATCAGGATCATGAAACAGCGAAGCAAGGAAGCCGGCTACCGTGTGCGTGACACCATCCGCGCCAATCCCTGGCCCCTGCTGATCACCGGCGCGGGCCTGACGTGGATGATCGGCTCGCTCTCGCGCGGCATCGCGCAGCGCCGACCGTCGCAGCGCATCGCCGCCGAACGCGAGCAGGCGCCGTCGTATGAAGAGCAAGGCCGCGAACGCGAAAGCGTCACCGACCAGGCGCGCCAGCAGTCCGAACGCTTCCGCGCCCAGGCCCAGGACATCGGCCACCGCGCCTCGCAGCGCGCGTCGGAATTCGGCCACCAGGTCAGCGACCGCGCCTCGCAGATGGGCGAACAGGTGCGCGGCCAGTCACAACAGGCGTTCGACTCCATCCAGTCCACCTACAAAGCCCACCCGCTCACCATGGGCTTGGCCACACTCGCCGCCGGCCTGGCCGCGGGCATGCTCATCCCCGCCTCCCGAAAAGAGCAGCAGTGGATGGGCGAAACCAGCCGCGACCTGATGGAAGAAGCCAAGCACTACGGCAAGGACGCCTTCGAACGCGGCAAGCACGTCGCCGAACGCACCTACGAAACCGCCAAGGAAGAAGCGAAACAGGAAGCGCAGAGCGAATCCGAATCTTTCAAACGCGAAGTCCAGGGCGAAAAAAGCGAAAGCGGCGGCGAACAGCAGCAATCGTAGTAAAAATAACCACCCTCCCGCACCGCCGCTTGCGGCTTGTTTCACCGCTCTCAACCCCCCTCCCTTGAGGG
>JBMCXL010000360.1:0-3471 GCA_048621015.1 Phycisphaeraceae bacterium | reverse complement strand
CGGCTTCGCCGCCGTCTCCGCAAACTTGAAACTTGAAACCTGGAACTTGAAACTGAAAAAAATGACGTTGAATCTTTTCCTCATCGCGTTCCTCCTGGCCATGGCCGTGCTCTGGGGCAAGCAGGGCGGCTTCTCGGCCATGCTGCACCTGTTGATGGTCGTCATCGCGGGAACCTTGGCGCTGGCGTTCTGGGAGCCGGTGGCGATGATGCTGCTGACCTTGCCGGATTCGATGGCCGGTCCCATTCGGCCGTTCGCGTGGGGCCTGGGGCTGCTCGTGCCGTTCATCGTGCTGCTGATTGTGCTGCGCGGCGCCAGCGATCGGATGGTGAAGGGCAACGTTCATCTCCAGGGCACGGTGAGTCAGGTGGTCGGCGGCGCGTGCGGCGTGGCGGCGGGCATCTTCACCGCCGGCCTGGCGATCATCGGCATGGGCTTTCTCGGCGGGCCGACCAGCCTCGCGGGTTACCAGCCCTACATCGTCGCCCAGGACAGCGGCGAGATCGTTGAGAACCCCGAGGGCGGCGACCTCTGGCTCGACGTCGATGAGTGGGCGGCGGGCTTCTTCACGCGCCTGTCCCGGGCCGGCCTCGGCGGGGGCGTCTTCCAGAACACCCCGCTGGCCGCCATGCGCCCGGACCTCGCGCGCGAGGCCGCCGTCTTCCATCTGCGCTACCACGATCCCAACGCCAGCCTCGTCGTTCCGCCCGGCGGCGTCAGTGTCGAAGGCGTCCACGTCGTGCCCACCCGGCACAGCTCCGAACTCAGCGGCCGACTGAGCCCCGACATCGTCGACGCGCTCGGTGAGGCGTTCCACCGCAGCGGCAACCGCGTGGTCATCCTCGAAACCCGCTGGCGCCAGGACGCCGCCGCCTATGACACCGACGACATCCTCCGCGTCGCGCCCACGCAGGTGCGCCTGCTCACCCACAGCGACACCGACGGCCAGCCCGCCGCGCAGCTCGATTCGCCCATCGGCTTCGGCAAGCTGGTCAATCCCATGGAGAACACGCGCGAGTTTCACAGCACGCGCACCGGCAGCGCCTACGCCTCCAGCCGGCTTCAGGAAGCGCGCATCGCCTGGCTGTTCATCCTGCCCGGCACGCGCGACCTGGAAGCGGTCTATCTCCGTCAGCTGCGCTTCCCGATCGAACAGCCGCAGGTGGCCGAGACGGGTGAGCAGTTCAATGAGATCGTGGAGCTGCTGGGCACGCCCGTCGCCGGCGAGGATAGTGACCAGGCGGATGACACCCCGCGCGACCGGGATACTCAGGCCACGCCCGAGTTCCTGGAGCGCACCAATCGCCTGCCGCGCGCCATCAGCAAGAACGAGGTGACGACCCTCCGCTTCGGCGGGTCGGACAACACCCTTGTCGTCTCCGGCGAGGCGCTTTCCCGCCGCTCGGCCAGCAGCGGTGTGGACAGCGAATCCCTGCGGGCCGAGGGCGTGTTTGCCGGCTCGGGCAACGGCATCATCCGCGCCGCACTCACCGCCGACCGCGCCCGCTCCCTCCTCGGTCGGGCACGGGCGCTGGCGCGGGATGTCAGCAGCCCGCTGGCGCTGATCGACGACTTCGGCCAGACCTGGGAACCGATCGGCTACGTCTGGCAGCGGGGCGACGAACTGGAGCTGAACTTCCGCCCGACGCAGAAATTCCGCAGCCCCAGCGAGCTGCCGGTCTCCCAGATGAACGACGAGGACACGCTCTATCTCTACTTCCGCGTCCCCCTCGCCCGCACGATCACCGGCTACCGCATCGGCAGCGAGTCCGGCGACGACCTCAACATGCCCGTCAGCGACGATTAGCGCATCCCCCAATTCAGATGTAGCGGGTGCCACGGCTTGTGTCGAAGACCAAGCCGTGCTTCGGGCCCCTGGCGCACGGCTTGCCCTTCGGGCCAAGCCGTGGCACCCTCGCGTTCTTGGCCGCTACGCTTGGATTGGGTCTGCGCCCGTGCCGGCTCGTCGCAACCACCCGCGCCGCGGCGCGATGTGCCGTAGACTACGCCCCATGGACGTGCGTGGCCGACGCGTGGTGTTGATGGGGCTGGGCCGCTTCGGCGGGGGCGTCGGCGCGGCCCGCTTTCTCGCGCAGCGCGGCGCCCGGTTGCTCGTCACCGATCTTGTCGACGAAGCGAGCCTGCGCGCCAGTCTCGACCAGCTCGCCGACCTGCCTGACATCGAGTACCGCCTCGGCGAGCATCGCGAAGCCGACTTCACGTCCGCCGACCTCGTCGTTGCCAATCCCGCCGTTCGTCCCGGCAACCGCTACATCGAGGCCGCGCGCAGCGCCGGCGTCGCCATCACCAGCGAAATCCGCCTGCTCGTTCAGTACCTGCCGACGCGCACGCTCACCATCGGCGTCACCGGCACCGCCGGTAAGTCCACCACCACAGCCATGATCGCCCACGCGCTGCGCCACCTCGCCCACGGCCCCTATGAAGCGACGGCCCTCCGGGCCGAACCTCGCGCGGCGGACGCCCCCCAACCTCAAACGACCCCCCGCACCTGGCTCGGCGGCAACCTCGGCGGCTCTCTGCTCCCCGAGCTCGACCGCATCGACCCCGACGACTGGATCGTCCTCGAACTCTCCAGCTTCATGCTCGAAGGCCTGCGCGAGCAGCACTGGTCCCCGCACATCGCCGTGCTCACCAACTTCCAGCCGAACCACCTCGACTGGCACGGCAGCGTCGATGCCTACCGCGCCGCCAAGCAGGCGATCTTCGACTTTCAGCGCGACGGTGACATCGCCATCGCCGGCCCCGGCGTGCCCGAACAGTTCACCCCGCGCGTCACCGACATGCGCAGCATCAACCCATCAAACGCCGACAAGCTCGACCTGCTCCTGCCCGGCGAACACAACCAGCTCAACGCGCGCCTCGCCGCCACCGCCCTCGAAGCCGCGCTCAACATTCCCGTGCAACAGATCACCGAAGCGCTGCGCGACTTCGCCGGCCTGCCGCACCGCCTCCAGCTCGTCGCTGAACATGCCGGCGTGCGCTACTACAACGATTCCAAGTCCACCACGCCCGAAGCGGCGCGGCTCGCCATTGACAGCTTCCCGCCCAACACCGCCCACCTCATCCTCGGCGGCTCCGACAAGGGCAGCGACCTGACCAGCCTCGCGCAGCGCGCCGCGCAGCGCTGCCGCGCCGTCTACACCCTCGGCGACACCGGCGACACCATCGCCAGCGCCGCCGAGCAAGCGCCGCAGCGTCGCGCCGAGATCGTCCGCTGCGGCGACCTCGACACCGCCATGCAGCAGATTGCGCCGCGCGTCCGGCGCGGTGACGCCGTCGTCCTCTCGCCCGGCTGCGCTTCTTACGATCAGTTCGACCACTTCGAGCACCGCGGCGCGCGCTTTACCGAAGCGGTGCTTCGCTACACCACGGAAACAGGCATGGCGCCGAAAACGGAAACCTCATGAAGCGACGCGGCTCCGCCGCGCTCCCGCGCGGAGAGCGCGGCGG
>JBMCXL010000359.1:0-3473 GCA_048621015.1 Phycisphaeraceae bacterium | reverse complement strand
GGATATACCCGCCGGTGTCCGTCGCGCGGGCGTGAACGACCACACCCATCTGCCGCAGGTTCGACTTGCACTGCACCGTGCGCGCCGCGGAGCGCGCCGCCTGAAGCGCGGGTAGCAGAATCGCGATCAGCAAGGAAATGATGCTGATTACCACCAACAGCTCGACCAGGGTGAAAGCGCGGCGCGTCGGCTGACGGTTCGGTGCGGGGATCGTGAACATGGGAAATTTACCTCCTGACTCGGCAAGCGGCGCGATACGCCGCGCGGCGCACTGACGGGGCCCGCCGACCGCGCGTCACGCGGTGTCGTGAGGCGCCAGTGCGGGACGGATATAGGTGGCCAGAACACTGGTGAACGGCTCGTCGATGAGTTGCTTGAGCGTACGAATCACCGCGCGGGCGACGTGGCGATGGTCGTAAGCGACGGACGTGGGACGCAGGCCGGATTCGCTGCGCAGGTCCAGGTTGTCGAACCCCACAATCGCCACGTCCTCGGGCACGGCGGCATCGTGGCGCTGCAGCGTGTCGGTCAGTCGGACGGCCAGGCTGTCGCTGGAAGCGAAAACGCCGTCGATGCGTCGTTCGAGCAACTGCCGGCAAAGGCGCTGCCACTGATCCTCCGCGCCATCGGGATCGACCTTCCAGGCATCGACGAACGTGCGCCCCTGCTGCTCGAGCGTCGTGACAAAGCCGTGCCGGCGCTCCCGGGTCCAGGAGAACTCGAGGATCGGCTGAACGAAGGCGAACCTCACCCGGCCGCGCTGCGCCAAGTGCTCGGCGGCCAGTTGTCCGCCGCGGACGCTGTCGACGCAGACGCAACTGAACTCATTCATTTGTGGCGTGCGCTCGAGGACGACGTGCGGCACGCCGCGTGCGCGGAACCAGCGCGCATAGCCGCGCGCTTCGCTGTTGCCGTCCATCACCACGGCATCAAGGTGGCCGGACGCGAGCGCGTCGTCGAGCGCCCAGTTCTCCTCCGGGGGCATGCCGCCGGCCAGCAGGCTGAACTGGTCGCCATTGGCCAGCAGCTCCTTGCGCAGGTGGTTGACGCGCCGGCGGTCCAGGGGATGACGGGGGTGGGCGGTGGACGGGCTGCGGTCGAGCAGCATGCCGATGTGATGGCGCTGGACGACGGCGCTGGGTCGGCCCGCGGGCCGGCGCTGGTAGCCCAGCCGGTCGATCGCGCTTTCGATGCGCTGGCGCGTCTCCGGCCGCAGCTTCGCCCGGCCGTTGAGCAACTGCGAGACCGTGCCGGGCGACACCTGCGCAATCTGGGCGACCTGCCGGATCGTGGCCATGAATCCGAAGTTACACGACGCACACGGCGGGATCAAGAACTTTTAGAAAACAATCGCCAAACATTATTTGACTAATATTTCATGATGGCCACCACAGGGCAGCCGACACTTCGAAAACGTTATTATACAGGTAGTTATACGGATTGGGCGCCAGACTCGGATGCCACAGATGCTTGCATCTGTGGCATCCGCCCGAAATCGGTGCCCGATGCGGATGAGAACCGGGGCGCGCTGCGCTTGGCCCCAGCCACCCAGGAACCAGATTTCAAAGGAACCCACGACCAAATCGCCGGCGGCGGCCGGTGGGGGCTTGACAGGCAACCGCGGCCGGGCGACATTACTAACGTTATATGTATTGCGCTTTATATCCCCGGCTGTCGCGCTGTGGCAGGGGCGCGCGGGCGATGTGAAGCAGTGAACCGGTCTTTCACCCACCATGCGCACCCGCACGCCGGGGCTGCGCGGTGCGGCAGCAGGACGAAGTCATGTCGCGAACCGCCGGACAACGCACGAAGCTTCGCAAGGGCGGCCGATCGCGCGGGCTCGGCCGGGTCACGCTCGCGGACGTGGCGCGCGCGGCCGGCGTGCACAGCACCACGGTCTCCGCCGTGCTCAACCAGCGCGACCACTGCTACGCCTCCGCCGAGACCCGCCAGCGCATCGTCGCGGCCGCGGAACGCCTCGGCTATCGGCCCAGCGCCCTGGCGCGCGGGTTGAGCGGCCAGCGCACCGCGACGATCGGCATGGTCACCACCGGCTACGACGTCGAGCTGGTCACGCGCATGATGTTCGGCGTCGAGTCGATGGCGTCGCGCGCCGGCCTGTTCGTGTTGAGCGCGGCGACCTACAACGATGCTGAGCTGGAAGACCAGGTCATTCAGCAACTCATCGACCGGGGCGTGGACGGCATCGTGATCTGGCCATGCATGAGCGGTGAGCACCGGGAACTGCGCCGGTTGGCGGAGCGCGGCTTTCCCATCGTGACCTTCGGCCATGCCGGCCGCCTGAATTTCCCGACCGACGCGGTGTACGACGACGCGGCCGAGGCCGGCCGCCTGCAGGCGCAACACCTGATCGCCTGCGGCTGCGAGCGCATCTGGCTGATCACCTTCAGCGAGCGCTGCGACGTGAACGACCGCAAGATCGCCGGCTTCGAGCAGGCGATGGCGGAGGCCGGCCGCGACGTGCGCCAGTTCGTCGTGGAGGACCCGAAGTTCTCCTGGTACGCGCACGACCGCTCCGAGTTCGAGCAGCTGCGCGACCTGTTTCGCGACCATGCGGACGAGCTCGACGCGCTGGCCTGCCCCGGCGACATGGTGGCGCAGGTGGCGGTCCGGATCGCCACGGAGATGGGCCTGCGCGTGCCTGACGATGTGGCGATCATCGGCAACGGCGGGATGAGCGGCTCGGCCGACGGGGCGCTGCCGCTGAGCACCATCGGGTTCGATGCCGAGGGCGTCGGCCGCACGGCCTTCGAACTGCTGGAAGAGCAGCTCGACGGCAAGCGCGGCCAGGACGACCCATGCCGAACCATCGTCATTCAACCCGAACTGATCCCGCGCGCCTCGACCGTGGGATATCGGCAACGCGCCTGAACCACGCGCGATGCGACCGTCGCGCGCATGAAACACACCATCTTGCACGCAGAGGAGAACCCCCACGATGAACCAGTTGCGCATCGGCCTGGCGCAGACCCGGCAGACCGCCGATTTCGACGCCAACCGCGCCACGATCCTGCGTTTCCTCGAAGACGCGGCCGCGCAGCACGTGCAGGTGCTGTGCTTCCCCGAATCGCAGACCGTGGGCTATCGCGTGGATGTCGCCACGCCGGAGATGGATGTGCCGGTCGAGCGGCTCGAAGCGCTGCACGCGGAGGTCGCGCAGCGCTGCGGCGAGCTGGGCATGGCGTGCATCCTCGGCACGGAGATGCCCTTGCCGAGCGATCCGACCGGCGGCCGGCCTTACAACTCGGCGCTGGTCATCTCCGAGAAGGGGGACGTGCTGGGTGCGCACCACAAGACGCGACTCACCCCGCTCGACGCCATCGCCTACACCGTCGGCGATTCCATCGAGACGTTCGAGCTGTTCGGTGTGACCGTCGGCGTGGTGATCTGCTTCGAGGGCTTCCGTTTCGCCGTGACCACCGCCGAATGCGTGCGCCAGGGCGCCCAGCTCG
>JBMCXL010000358.1:0-3479 GCA_048621015.1 Phycisphaeraceae bacterium | reverse complement strand
TTTCGCGCCTCGGCGCGGCGCGTGAATGACTACGGGGGCGCTTCCGACATCGACCGGGGGAAGACGTGACCGACATGGACAGCAACGGTTCCACATCGCCGGCCCGCGCGGACGCTGACGGCGCGCCGGTGTTCGGCTTCGTGCTCTTCGGCGGCCCGCTCTCGGGCGCCATGGTGCGCGACGTGCGCCTCGCCAACGAGCTGGCCCAGCGCGGCTACCGCGTGCACGTCTGGTGGGCGATGGAGCGCTCCGAGCGCGTCACGCTCGATCCGCGCATCGTCCAGCACTGGCTCTTCCACGGCCTGCGTTATTTCACGCTGCCCTACTGCGGCGACCTGGCGCGCGGCGCGCGCGAGCAGGTCGGCCGCCTGACCACCGTGCTGTTCCACGAAAAGAACCGCACGCAGATGGTGCAGAAGCGCTCGTGGATGCTGGATCGGCTCATGACGCGGATGATGAAGCTCGTCTGCGCCGGCGTCGAGCAGGACGCGCCGGTCGTGCGCCGCTTCGCCGCCCAGCTCGAAGCCGCCGGCGTCACGCACGTGCTGCCGATGCTCGCCGTGCTCGGCCCGTGGGTGTCCGCTGCGCAGAAACACATGCGCCGCCCGCCCAGGTGCCTGATCACGTTCCAGGGCTACGAGCTCTATTCCAACTACGCCCGCCACGCCGGCCTCGGCGAAGCGCTGTACCAACGCCTGCGCCAGGCGGTCGAACAATCCGACTATCCCGCCATCGCCGTCAGCGACGACTACCGCCAGCGCGTCATCGACGAGATCGGCGTCGCGCCCGACTGGCTCGTGGCGATTCCCCCCGGTGTGCCCGCGGCCTCGCCCGAGTGGACGCGCGAGTCCGCCCGATCCTGGCTCGGCCAGAACCTGCGCGGCCGGCGCGCGGACCTGCCGCTGGTCAGCTTCGTCGGCAGGCAGGACAGCGAGAAAGGCATCGACCTGCTGCTGTACGCCGCTACGATCCTGCGAACGCGCGGCCTCGATGTGCAACTGGCGATCTGCGGGCCGACGCTGTTCGGAGGTGAGTACGGCCGCGTGTGCCGACAGATCGCGGAGAACCTGCGATGCCCGGTGCTCTGGAAGCATTACATCTCCGAACAGATGCGCGGCGCGCTGTTCGCCGGCAGTGATTGTGTCGTTTATCCGTCGATCCACCGTGAGCCGTTCGGCATGGTGGCGGCGGAAGTGATGGCGCACGGCACACCGGTGCTCGTGCCGGCGTACGGGGGTGTGGCAGATGTGGTGGAGGCCAACGGAGCCTGCGGCGGCCTGCGCTTCGGCGTGTGGGACTCGGGCGATCTCGCCGACCAACTGGCGCGATTGCTCCAGGACCGCGCGCTGTGGCAGCAGCTCGCCGATGACGGACCGCGCGCCGCCGAATACTTCTCCATCCCCCGCCTCGCCGACCGGGTGCTGGCGCACCTGCAACTGGCCGCCGATGCGCCGGATACCGCACAGCCGGCCCCGTCCAACGCCGGCTGACCCCCCAAACCCGGCGAGGGAGAAAAACCATGACACGCAGCCGAGGGAGAAGCGCCTTCATCGGCGCGGCGATCGCCTGCGCGCTGTTGGCCGCGCCGGCGCCCGCGCCCGCGCACGAGACCGACAACTACACCCTGCCGCGTGAACAGCAATTCGCCGACCTCGGCCCGCTGTTCACCGAGATCTTCTACCGCAACCTCCACCGCGCGGTGGAGCACGTCAACGCGCGCATCCGCGCGGCCGAACGCTCCGGCGCTTCCGCGCAACAGCTCGACGAGCTGCGCTCGCCCGACACCATCGCCCAGGCCGTGCGCGACGCCTTCCCGCACACGCTGTCGCTGATCGACGACGTCAACCGCATGCTGGCGCGCGAGCAGGCGCGCCGGCGCTACCCCGGCCAACTGATCGCCCACAAGCCGTTCGAATACATCTACAGCTACTCCAGCTTCATTCTCGATCCGCGCCAGGTCTTCAAGCTCTGGCGCTCGCCGACGGTCAGAATCGACGACACTTACATGGGCACGGACAAGCTCGGCCACTTCCTGGCCAAGGGGCACATCAACTACAAGCGCTACCGCAGCCGCCTCGCCGACGGCGGAACGCGCGCGGAGGCGATCGACCACGCCATCGCCATCGGCATCGGCGGCGACTTCTTCTATTCGGAGAAGCGCATGGTCGGCTACTTCTCCTCCGGCGTGCTCTCCAACGGCGATCTCGCGGCCGACTACCTCGGCATGAAGTTCTACATGAATCTCACCGAGCCGGTCATGCTGCGCGGCGAGCAGCGGCCGCCGATGGTGCGGCTGCGCGGCGGGTACCTGCAACTGGCGGATCACGTCCAGCCCGACAGCGACTTCTTCACCGTCTACATGAGCGACCATCTCAACGAGGCGCTGAACCCCAACGTCATGGAGCCGATGATGCGCCGCGCGGTCCAGCGGCAGATCGCCAAGCACGCGCCCGCCCTGCTCGCCCGCTACAGCGACCGCTTCGGCAACCGACGCTCGCGCCTCTGGTTCGAGCGCAAGTTCCGCGAGCTGAGCACGTACTACGGCGAAGAGTACGGCCACGAAAGCAAATTCGACGACATGATCACCATCGCCAACAGCTGCTTCCCGTCCCACCGCTTCGCCGACGTGCACGACCGCTCGCCGCTCGGACGCACGGTCCTGCACCAGCTTGCGGCGGACGGCCATTTCCTGCTGATCGACAAGGTGATCGCGGAAGGCGCGGACGTGAACGCGGCGGTGTATTCCCAGGAACCGTACTCCTCCGAATGGGGTAACCGTCCCCTGCATTACGCGGCGCGCGGCGGCTATGCCGACATCGTCCGTACGCTGCTGGCCAGTGGCGCGGACGTGAACGCGGCGAACCTGCGCGGCGTGACGCCGCTGCATCGCGCGGCGCAGGTCGGCGGCCGATGCGCGGAGCTGCTGCTCGATGCGGGCGCGGACGTGAACGCGGCCGACGAGACGCGGCGCACGCCCCTGCACTGGGCCGCCACGTATCCGCGCGCCGGGACCGTGCGCCGGCTCATCGAAGCCGGCGCCGATGTTCAGGCCGTCGATCACGAAGGATGCACACCGCTGCACTACGCGGCGAAGTGGGGACAGGCTGAGGTGATCGACGCGCTGCTCGAAGCCGGCGCGTCGCTCGACGCGCGCGCCAACTACGGTGTGACGCCGCTGCATCGCGCCGCCATCGCCGGCCAGGCGAACGCCGCCGCGCGGTTGCTCGACGCCGGCGCGCCGGTCAACGCCACCAGCGAAACGCGGCGCACCGCGCTGCACGCCGCCGCGATGCACGGCCACACACCCGTCGCCCAAGTCCTGTTGACCCATGACGCCGACGCGAATGCCCGCGACGTGTTCGATCAAACGCCGCTGCACGAAGCGGCGCGGCGCAACAACACGCACCTGGCGCGCGTGCTGATCGATGCCGGCGCCGAGATCGACCACGCCGACCGTTTCGATCACACGCCGCTGCAAG
>JBMCXL010000357.1:0-3481 GCA_048621015.1 Phycisphaeraceae bacterium | reverse complement strand
GGCGGCGCTGGCGCGCCTCGACCTCGGTGCGCTGCCGGCGCGGTTGGGCGCGGCGCCACTGGAGGCGATGCGCCTGGCCGTCCACGGTCACGAGGCGCGCTTCGCGCTGCCGGGCGGCGTGTCGCTGTCGCGCTGCGCGCTGGATCAGGCGCTCGCGGCGGCGGCGCAGGAACAGGGCGCGACGTTTCGTGATGCGACGCATGCGACGCTCGTGGCAAGCGGGAATGGTCGTCATCGGCTCGCACTGGAACACGGCGAGGAGCGCTACGAGATTCAGGCGCGGACGCTGGCGGTGGCGGATGGCGTGGGGGGCCGGCTGCTGGCGGGGCATCCCGCTTTTCGCGCGCGCGTCAGGCGCGGCTCGCGCCTCGGGCTTGGCGCGGTGTTTGCGCAGGGGCCGGCCGCGTATGAGCGCGGCGCGATTCACATGGCGTGCACGCGCGCGGGATACGTCGGGCTCGTGCAACTGGAAGGTGGTGAACTGGATGTAGCCGCGGCGCTGGACCCGCGTTTCGTGAAGCGCGCGGGCGGGCCGATGGCGGCGGTGCAGCTCGGTCTGCGCGAGGTGGGCTGGCCGGCGCTGGCCGATGAGGATGCGGTGCGCTGGCAGGGGACGGCGTTGTTGACGCGCTGCCGGCGGCCGGTGGCGCACGAGGGGATTATTCTGCTCGGTGACGCGGCGGGGTATGTCGAGCCGTTCACGGGCGAGGGGATCGGTTGGGCGCTGTTGTGCGGCGAGGCGGCGGGTGACCTGCTGGCACGCGCGGGCCGGGGTTGGCATCCGGCGCTGGCCCGGGCGTGGGCGCGGCGCTATCGTCGCATCGTAGCGCGGCGGCAGGCGCGGTGCCGCGTGATCGCGGCGCTGCTGCGGCGACCGGGGGTGGTGCGCGTGGGTGTAGGGCTGGCGGCGCGCTGGCCGGCGATGGCGCGGCCGGTGGTCGAGGCGGTGAGCGCCGCGTGAGAGGAGAGAGGGGAAACATGACGTTCCACATGCTCGGCCTGGGCACCGCACAACCGCACGGCGACATCGAGCAGCCGCGCGCGGCCGCCGCCGCCGCCGAGCTGTGCTGTGACACGCCGCAACAGCGCCGGCTGCTGGAAACGATCTATCGCCAGAGCCGGGTGCGCCGGCGCGGCAGCGTGCTGGTGAGCAACGGCAACGGCAAGCACAGCGCATCAGGCGCCGCCGCCACACTCGCGCCTTCGCTGGATTTTTACCCCGTTCGCGATGCGCACAACGAGCGCGGCCCCACCGTGCGCCAGCGCATGGACGCCTATGCCGCGCACGCCCTGCCCTTGGCGCAAGAAGCCGCCTCGCGCGCCCTGGAACAGAGCGACACCGCGCCCGACCAGATCGCGCACCTGATCACCGTTTCATGCACCGGCTTCAGCGCGCCGGGCCTGGACATTCAGCTCATCGAAGCGCTCGGCCTGCGCCGCGACACGACGCGCACGATGATCGGGTTCATGGGATGTCACGGCGCGATCAACGGGTTGCGCACGGCGCAGGCGATGGCGGCGCAGGCGGATGGCGCGACAATTCGCGGCGCTGCGCCGACCGCGCGCGGGCGCGTGTTGATGTGCTGCCTGGAGCTGTGCTCGCTGCATTTTCAGTATGGATGGGACACGCAGCAGGTCGTCGCCAACGCGCTGTTCGCCGACGGCGCGGGCGCGGTGGTGGGTGAAGCGGCGGACGGGGGCGATGGGCCGTGGCGGTTGAGCGCGACCGGGTCGTACCTGGTGCCGGAGTCGCGCGCGGCGATGTCGTGGTCGATCGGCGATCACGGGTTCGAGATGACGCTGTCGCCGGGCGTGCCGGGGCTGATCGATGCGCACCTGTTGGCATGGTTGACGCGGTGGCTGGGTGATGCGGGGTTGACGGTGGCGGACGTTGGGAGTTGGGCGGTGCATCCGGGCGGGCCGCGCGTGCTGGATGCGGTCGAGGCAGCGCTGGCGTTGCCGACCGAGGCGCTGGCGACATCGCGGCAGGTGCTGGGGATGTGCGGGAACATGTCGTCGCCGACGGTGCTGTTCATTCTGGAGAAGCTTCTGGCGCAGCGCGCGGCGCTGCCGTGCGTGGCGCTGGCGTTCGGGCCGGGGCTGACGATCGAAGCGGCGCTGTTCGGGTGAGCGAAGACCGGCGGGGTTCGCGACGCTCACCCGCGCGGCTTGGTGGTTGGTGCGATCGCCCATAAGATGAGCCGTTGCTACGGGGTCGCCGCAGGAGTTATCAACGATGCAGGCATCTTTCGTGCTGACCATTATCGGCCCGGACCGGCGAGGGCTGGTCGAGTCTCTGGCGCAGACCATCACGGCCCACGATGGCAACTGGGTCGAGAGCCGAATGGCGCACCTGGCGGGGCAGTTCGCGGGGCTGCTGTGGATCACCGTGCCGAGCGAGCGTGCGGCGGCGCTGGAAGATGCGCTGCGCGCGCTGGCGAATGACGAGCTGCACATCACGATCCAGCACGGTGAAAAAGCCGCGCCGCCCGAGCCGCAGCAGACGCTGCGCTTCCAGGTGATCGGCCACGATCGGCCGGGCATCGTGCGCGACCTGGCGCGCGCGCTGCGCCAGCGCGACGTCAACGTCGAGGAGCTGACCAGCGATTCGTACAGCGCGCCGATGTCCGGCGAGCCGCTGTTCAAGGCGAACATCGAACTGGGCATTCCCGCCGGCGCGGACATGAACGAGCTGCACCAGGCGATCGCGAAGCTGGCCGACGACCTGGCGCTGGATCTGACCTATGAGCAGACGTCGGCGGAGGGGTAGACGGGGCGCCGGCGCGGGATGAATGGGCGATGCAGGGCTCGAACCTGCGACCTCCTCCTTGTAAGGGAGGCGCTCTGGCCAACTGAGCTAATCGCCCGCTGAATCGTCACATCATAGTCCGTGGCGGCGGCGCGGTTCAACGGCGACGCTGGTAGTGCAGGAACGTCATCGGGTGCTCGTTGCGCTCGTCGGCGGGGTGGTGGTGCTGGTCGATGAGTTGCCACTGGTGCTCGGGGAAGGTGGGAAACATCGCATCGCCTTGCACGCGCGCATGGACGAGCGTGAGGTGCATGCGGTCGGCCTCGGGCAGCGCGAGTCGGTAAATCTGCTCGCCGCCGATGACGAACAGCTCCTCGTTTGGCTCGATCATCGCCACCGCGCCGTCGAAGCTGTGGGCAATCTCGACGCCGGGATGCGACCAGCTTGCATCGCGCGTGAGCACGATGTTGCGCCGGTTGGGCAGCGGCTTGCCGATCGAATCGAACGTCTTGCGGCCCATCAGGATGGGATGGCCGGTGGTGAGTTGCTTGAAGTGCTTCAGATCCGCGGACAAGCGCCACGGCAGCGCGCCGCCGGCGCCGATGACGCGGTTCTCGCTCATGGCGGCGATGATGGTGATCGTCATGGTTTCAAGTTCCAGGGTTCAAGTTTCAAGTTTGCGGAGACGGCGGCGAAGCCGCCGAACAACTTGAAACTTGAAACCTGGAACTT
>JBMCXL010000356.1:0-3482 GCA_048621015.1 Phycisphaeraceae bacterium | reverse complement strand
CTCACGGTTGGCGGGCGTTTCACCCTCCCCTGGCCCCTCCCTCAAGGGAGGGGGGGTTGAGAGCGCAGCCGCTACGCCTGGATTGGGTGCGCGCTAGTCGGCGCTCGAAGGTGGGCCAGCGGTGCCGGGAGCCATCGCGCGCCGGCTGACGACGGGCGGAAACAAGGGTAGGGGCTCTCCCTAATCGCGCGGCGGCGCTGCTGGAGCGGTCGTGGGCGGAGGCGGCTGAGGGGCCTGTGAGCCCAGTTTGTAAGTGTTTTCTTTTTTTGGTATTATGACGCGTCTGGCCGGCTCCGCTGCCTGCGGATGGCCGGCGAGACCGGTGTGGCACGGACGCGCCGCGTTCGTTTTTTCCCCCTCGATCGGTTGCAAGCTGGCCCGAGCCGGCCCGGCAGCGGGTATCATTAGGGGTTGGATCGACGGTGTGGGCGCCGGCTCGGCCGGGCCCACCGGAGCGGGTTGCACCCGTCGGTCCAGAGGGCCACACTGCCTTCATCGATCAGACCACGGATGGACACGACGACCGCCCAGCGGCGGGCGGGGCAACCCCGTGTCCATGCCCCAGAACATGCGAGGGACCATGACCTTTAAAGAAAAGCAGGAGTTCGGACCCGACCCCGTCGCTGTGCGCGACACGGACCATTACGCCGACGAGTACGTCGAAGGCTTCGTCGACAAGTGGGACGACCTGATCGACTGGGACAGCCGCGCCAAGAGCGAAGGCGACTTCTTCATCCAGACGCTCAAGGAGCGCGGCGTGAAGAAGGTGCTGGACGTCGCCACGGGCACGGGCTTCCACTCGGTGCGCCTGCTCGAGGCGGGCTTCGAGGTGGTCAGTGCCGACGGCGCCCCGGAGATGCTGTCCAAGGCGTTCGAGAATGGCCGCAAGCGCGGGCACATCCTCCGCGTGGTCAACGCCGACTGGCGCTGGCTCAACCGCGACGTCCACGGCGAGTACGACGCGATCATCTGCCTGGGCAACAGCTTCACGCACCTGTTCAAGGAGCATGATCGCCGCAAGACGCTCGCCGAGTTCTACGCCATGCTCAAGCACGACGGCGTGCTCGTCCTCGACCAGCGCAATTACGACGCGCTGCTCGACGGCAACTACGGCAACAAGCACCAGTACTACTACTGCGGCGACGACGTCTCCGCCGAGCCCGAGCACGTCGACGAGGGCCTCGCCCGTTTCCGATACACCTTCTCCGACGGTTCCGTGTTCCACCTGAACATGTTCCCGCTGCGCAAGAACTACACCCGCAAGCTCATGCACGAGGTCGGCTTCCAGAAGATCCAGACCTACGGTGACTTCAAGGAGAGCGTGCGCGGCGAGGTCCCCGACTTCTGGATCCATGTCGCCGAGAAGGAATACATCGAAGACGATCAGCCCGACGACGACAACGGAAAGGACGCGTGAGCATGAGTCAGCAGCAATACGACGAAGTCGTTGAAACAGCACGCGAGTACTACAACAGCGACGACGCCGACAACTTCTACCACACTGTATGGGGCGGCGAGGACATCCACGTCGGCCTGTACGATCCGCCGAGCGAGGACATCGGCAGCGCCAGCCGCAAGACTGTGGCGCGCATGGCCGAGAAAATCCAGAACATCAACAAGGACAGTTATGTGCTGGACATCGGCGCCGGCTACGGCGGGTCGATGCGCTACCTCGCCAAGCAGTTCGGCTGCAAGTGCGTCGCGCTGAACCTCAGCGAAGCCGAGAACGAGCGCGACCGCCAGAAGAACAAGGAGCAGGGCCTCGAAAACCTGGTCGAGGTCGTCGACGGCGACTTCACCAACCTGCCCTACAAGGACAACACCTTCGACATCATCTGGTCGCAGGACGCGATCCTGCACTCCGGCGACCGCGAGAAGGTCTTCGCCGAGGCCGTGCGCGTGCTCAAGCCCGGCGGGGAGTTCATCTTCACCGACCCGATGCAGTCCGACGACGCCGACCCCGCCAAGCTGCAACCGGTCTACGATCGCATCCACCTGGACTCGCTCGGCTCCCCCGGCTTCTACCGCGCGCAGGCCAGGAAGCATGGCCTGGAAGAGCTGGACTTCGAGGATTATTCCTACCAGCTCACCAACCACTACACCCGCGTGCGCGAGGAGCTGGACCGCAAGGAAGCCGACTGCCGCGCCGCCGGCGTGAGCCAGGCCTACATCGACCGGATGAAGACCGGCCTCGAGCACTGGATCGACAACGGCAAGAAGGGCAACCTCGCCTGGGGCATCTTCCACTTCCGCAAGCCGAAGTGATGTCACCCCCCCGCGCTGATGCGCCATAAGCCGGCGCTGAGCGAAGCGAAGCGCCGGATCGCTCAACTATTTGACCCCACCCCACGCGCTGCTCGCGAATTTTCGCAGGCAGCGCGTTTTTCATGCGCGCCGCACAACACCACCCCACGCCGGACCGAAGCGACCGCAGGGATCGCAGGTCCGGATCACCACCGCCCTACGGCAACGGCTCGCGCTGCCCGATCGCCTGCGCCGTCACATCACCCCGCGCCGCCGCCCCCGCCTGTCGCAGCGCCCCCTCCATCGCCATCACCGGCTCGCCCACACACAGAAACGTGAAACCCTCGCGCACCAGCGTTGCGCCGTCCCCGATCATCCACATGTTCTTGCCCGCCTTGCGCCCCGCCTCGCGAATGCGCTGCTTCGCCGCCGCCAGTTCCGGCGCATCGCCATCCCAGCACACGCCCAGGTCGGCCGAGAGATCGTAAGGCCCGATCGCGATCGCCGTGGTCAACTTATGCGCCGCGATCTCGTCCACCGCTTCCAGCCCGCGCCGGCTCTCGATCTGCGGCAGCACGATGAAATCTTCTTCCACCTCATCGCGCCACGTCGCATAGTTCACATCGCTCACCCAGTAATTGCCCATGCCCCCCGGCCGCCGCTTGCCGCGCGGCGGCATGCGCACCGCCGACTCAATCACCGCCATCGTCTCCAGCGACTCCACGTAAGGCACCAGCAACCCGCAAGGCCCTAGGTCCATCGCCAGACGCAACCGCGTCATCTCCGCCGCCGGCGGACGGATCAGCACCGGAAAGTCCGCCAAGCGCCCCATCGCGCACCCCGTCGCGACCGCTTCCTGATCGTGCGTCAGGTGTTCCAGGTCGATGATGAGGTAATCCAGCCCCGCGCGCATCGCGCACTCGACCAGCCCCGGCCAGAAGTGAAACGTCGCCAGCGCGCCGACGGTGACGCGTTCGCTCTCGATCTTCTCCCGCAACACGCGCGCGGCTTTCATGGCAGCCTCCACGATGGCGTTCAGTTACGCGACTCACCACTCTCCAGCCGGGCAACCGGCACCCCATTCCTTAAGCCGGTGCTGAGCGCAGCGAAGCTCCGGATCGCCTCGCCACACACTTCACGCCCCCGGCTGCACGGCCGGCTGGGTTGCCGGATGCAGCGGCGCCCCGCATTCCGGGCAGTGCGTCGCCTGCGGGTTGCCGCGCAGATCGTAATAACAT